>JAAERO010000290.1 GCA_024230315.1 Hyphomicrobium sp. | reverse complement strand
GGACGTCGAATCAGATTCTGTGGTCAAATCGAAGTCGACAACCCCTCGCCCTGTCGCTTTGAAATCGAAGCTGCCGTAGCCGCCTCGCGTTTGTTTTGTAATCGTGATCGAGCTATTGGCGATTGTGTTGGTGATCGTGCACTCTGTCTCCTCGCCCTCTTCCACCTTAACAGTGATAGAGCCGCCATCTTCGAGGACGCACCCATCGCCCGAGACCGTCAACGCCCAGCCCGCTGCAGGGGTGAGCGTCAGGGTGGCGTCGCCTGTCAGCACGTTCTCAGCCGTGGTTTCCTCCCCATCGCCCAACTCACTCGGATTAAGAGGCACGTCATTGCCGCACGCATCTTCGAGCTTGTACGTGAACTTTTGACCCGGGGGCCCACCCTCAATCTCATTCTTGAAACTCACTGAGCCGGTTGCGGCGGGCATACAGGTAGCAGTCGCAGAGGCTTTATTCGAATAAACATTGTTGATTCTAAAACGCCCTAGCGCCCAGGCATTAAGTTCTATCGATCCGGCATTCATGTCTGCTAGCGTAACGTGGTCAGTTGTCGAGCACTCAGATTTTCCCGCAGCGCTCATCGTGCCAATGTCACATATACCGCCCGGGGCTCCTACTACGAGAACACTTGTTAAGGTCACGTTGCCGGGGTTCGTCACTTCATAGATAAAGCTGAGCTCATCACCGGGTGCGCTATATGTGTCAGGATCAATCCGCGCAGCAAGCTCCAGGCCTATCACCTGCTTGATGGGAGTTCCCACGACAGCGGACGCCTTAATAAGGGTTCCCTTAGGCTGTGCAATTGCGGTATTGACCACTCTGCCGTTATTAATGTTGTTCTGCTTGATCACATAGGTGGCCGAACAGGTCTCTGACTCGCCCGCCTCAAGTTTCTCGATGGTATTGGTATCGGAGGTGCCACAGGTGATCTCGTTACCGAGATGACCCACACTGTCGGAGACCGTGATGTCGTCGACGGCCTTGTCGCTTTGATTAGCGACAACATACTCATAATCGATGTCATTGCCCGGCCGTGGTGGGTCATCGAAGTTGGGCTTGGCGCTCAGAGTAAGGGCTATGGCGCTGAATGGGATATTGATGGTAAACTTACACGACGTCGTGAGCAATGGTAATGTAAAAACACTGTAGTACGTGCCATCATCATCCAAGGGACAAGCAGAATTCTTTGTGGATACCACAGCATGTGGTGGAAGGTCTCGCACTTTGATCCTGAACCAAGTCCCTTCTAGCTTCACTGTAAAAACGTATTTTTTATCGGTTTCTCCGGGGCCAAGAGTTACAGTATATTCCTCCTGCAAAATGCAGAAGCCCAAACCAAAGGGATCAACACAGCGGTCAACAATGTATTTAACCGTGTCAGAAGTGCTATAGTTGCCTGTAAAATTGTTAATGATTTCGATCCAGGATGCCTTAGCTGCATCGGATCCCCACAAATTGAAAGCAAACACGGTGCACGCAATGAGAACCAGCCGTCGCAATGTGGCGGCGAGCGTTCTTCCCCCGGACACTGTCACGTTCCCCTCGCGTGAATGACGCGCTGGATACACAGCGGCATGTCGCTGATCCCCGTTTTCGCAAAACCTTGCTTGCGCAGTCGCCCCGCTTGTTCCG
>JAAERO010000289.1 GCA_024230315.1 Hyphomicrobium sp. | reverse complement strand
TTCCGAACCGTTCCTCAAACTCAATCAACGTCTTGGGGAAACCGCGCCATAGCGCCTCGTGATGCGTCTCTGCCATTTGGATATCTCATTGATATCCATAGAGCATTCTTATGTGACCGGACTAAAGCGGAGAGGTATGGTATTGGTACAATTGCCTCCAGGGCGATGCGAGACCCAGCGCCGCTCACACTGGATGAAATCAGGGCACTTGGGGCCTCTGCGACCACTCAGAGGCCAGATCGGAAGCCGACGAAGAAGCCGGCGAAGATGAGAGCAAGGAAGAGGAAGGCGTAGCGTTGTCTTGTTAAGAAGGGTCGCACAGTCTCTATCTGCACTCGCGCCGGGACGTGTGCGAACCTGTATTCAGGTTTTGCGATCCGATAAGCGTTGCTGTCAGCAACTACGCTGACAAAGCACATGCCGTCACGAACGCTCTGAACTCGCTGTTGCCAACTATTATGGCGCGACACTACGCGCATAGCAGAGGCCGTTCAGCATAAGACCGAACGGCCTCTTTAGAGGGCCCTTACTCGGTACACAGTACACATCCGGGGCCACAGAAATTCTGCTGGGTGCGGGTGGCAATTGTGTGTCGAGGCCGCTGAGCTGCGCTCGCGAAACACTGCTCAGCGGGCACAAAGGTGAGAGATTTCTAGTCTGGATACGCCAGCTTTTCCATAGCCTCTGCCAGTCTGCGTAGGGAGTACCCTTGCCCGTACCTGCCACTCTCGTCTGTTGCACTGTGCCCCTGAATTGCGTCAAACAACTCTTTAGGTACCCCTGCTTCTCAGAACGCATCTTTGACTGAGTGACGGAACGAGTGGAAGACCTTCCGTCGGTAAGCGATACCATGTTGTCTGGCATATCTGCCCCACCACTGGCCGAATACCGCCGCGCACGTTTGAGACGTTTCAACTGACATTCCCCAAGTAGTCCGTCATTTTCGTTCAGTGCGCCCAATTTTGCCTCGGCCAACACGTCACGTTGAGCCGAACTTCGCTTATTGGTCGAGGTTTAGCCAATGGCGATGGCTCCTTGATCGTTTCGTTGCGTG
>JAAERO010000288.1 GCA_024230315.1 Hyphomicrobium sp. | reverse complement strand
TTCCGAACCGTTCCTCAAACTCAATCAACGTCTTGGGGAAACCGCGCCATAGCGCCTCGTGATGCGTCTCTGCCATTTGGATATCTCATTGATATCCATAGAGCATTCTTATGTGGCCGGACTAAAGCGGAGAGGTATGCTTGATCGCGCTGTTGCCAAGGCGGAGCGCAGCTATATCGCGCTCGACAATCCACGCCGCCGAGCGTTTATCGCGGCTCTCGTGTTTTCCAGTTCGATTCTCTGGTTCGCTTATGCGTCTGGCAGGCGCGTTCAGCCCGAAGCCATCCGAGATGGCGAAGGCCCACGTCCCCTCCATCAAGGCGGGCTGCCGAAGCAGATTTGGAACGATCGGGCGAGGCCCAATGTCGCTCGCCTCCAACCGAGGAATTGATACATGAGACGGATGCTTTCAAGCGTCGTACTTGCTCTCGCACTCAACGCCGGAATAATGGCGCCTGCTTACGCCTGTGGCGACTGGGAGTACGGTGATAACGTCGGTCCTTACGGTGTGGTGACGCCCGTTCCCGCGCCCGTTTGGGTTCCCGTCTACGGCCGATGGCATTTTCGCTCCGCTTCCCGTCAACGATGTCCAACGGTATCTCCGGATCGACTTCGTCGCCGTCATGAGTGCCGAACCCAGCGTTTCCGCAACAGGTGATCCCTTCTGGATTGTCGGGGCCGATGCGCCCTTCGGATTCAATTCGAACTGGCTGAGCACGGATTTTCATGCGTTCTTCACCGAGCATGCGGGAAGGCCGCTCAGGTCAGGCACCAGCGCTCCTTGATCACGGCCGGACCGCACCAGTTCATAAAACCTATGGTCTCTTTTGTACCACTTACGCAGGTTTTCCAGAGCTCGCGATGAGAGCGACACATCTAGATCGACTGGGTTTCGGTGCGTGCCGATATCATCCGTGGGGAGTTAGGCGGACTGAGAGACAACACCTAGGTCCTTCAAGCGTTGGCTTAAGCGATTCCATCAAGAACGATCTTGCTCTAGGGTGCCGGCCACGGCGTCACCCGACCCGCGCAACTTTGCCCCCGCCCCAATCCTCATAAAGCATGCCCAACAATGACACTTAAGCTCGAGCCCGCGCTTATCAGCGCCCTCAACGACGCCAAAGCCTGGCCCTTCGAGGAGACCCGTCGCCTGATTGCGCGTCTTAACAAGCTCAAGGGTGGCATGGACAAGACCGTGATCTTCGAGACCGGCTACGGACCCTCCGGCCTGCCCCACATCGGCACGTTTAGCGAGGTCGCGCGCACGTCCATGGTGCGCCATGCCTTCGAAGTGTTGACCGATGGTAAGCGCGCAACGCGCCTCATCTGCTTTTCCGACGACATGGATGGGCTGCGCAAGGTGCCCGACAACGTGCCAAACAAGGAGATGCTGAGCGCGCACCTTAACAAGCCGCTATCGCGCGTACCCGATCCCTTCTCGAGCGAACACCCAAGCTTTGCCGCGCACAACAACGCGCGCCTGCACGCCTTCCTCGACCAATTTGGCTTTAACTACGAGTTTTTCTCCGCCACCGAGTGTTACGAATCCGGCCGGTTCGATGAGACGCTGTTGAAGATGTTGAAGTCCTACGACAAGGTCATGGACATCATCTTGCCGACGTTGGGGCCGGAGCGACGCGCAACCTACTCACCGTTTCTTCCCATTTGCCCGCGTACCGGGTGCGTGCTGCAAGTGCCGATGATCGACCTCAATCCGGAAAAAGGAACGGTCGTCTATGAGGATCCAGAAACCGGCGAGAAGGTTGAAACGCCGGTCACCAGCGGACACGTGAAGTGTCAGTGGAAGGCCGATTGGGCGCTGCGCTGGACCGCGCTCGGCGTCGACTACGAGATGGCCGGTAAGGATCTCATCGACTCGGTAACGCTCTCATCGAAGATTTGCCGTGCGCTCGGCGGGACGCCACCGGAGGGCTTCAACTACGAACTGTTTCTCGATGATAAAGGCGAGAAGATCTCCAAGTCGAAAGGCAATGGCCTCTCTGTTGAGGAGTGGCTTTCGTATGCCTCGCCTGAAAGCCTGTCACTGTTCATGTTCCAGAAGCCACGCTCTGCCAAGCGGCTCTTTTTCGACGTCATCCCCCGTGCCGTCGACGAGTATGTGCAGTTTGTGACATCTTACACGTCGCAAGAGCCTAAGCAGAAGCTCGACAGCCCCGTTTGGCATATTCACGCAGGCGACCCGCCGGCAGTCGATATGCCGATCACGTTCGGGTTGCTCTTGAACCTCGTCTTGGCCTCGAATGCGCACGATGCAGACGTGCTGTGGGGATTCATTCGCCGCCTTGCACCCGGTGCCAGTCCTGAAAAGTTTCCCGTCCTCGACAAGCACGTCGGCTATGCACTCCGCTACTACGCCGATCTTGTTGAGCCGACTAAGACGTTTCGCGCGCCGACGGACACCGAGCGCGTCGCACTTCAAGCCCTCAATGTCGAATTGGCCAAAGCCAAGCCCGGTGCTACCGCACAGGAATTGCAGGCCATCGTTTATGAGACCGGTAAAGCGAACGGATTTGCTGAGAACCTGCGCGACTGGTTCAAGGCCATCTATGAAGTTTTGCTGGGCCAGTCTCAGGGGCCACGCTTCGGTGGGTTCGTCGAGCTTTACGGCGTCGACGAAACGCGTGCGCTAATCGATAAGGCGCTGAAAGGCGAGCTTGTAAAGGCGGCGTGATTGCTCAAGCTAAAGCTTACGCGGCGCCCCTTGCCTGCGGCCGCATCCCCGCGACGTCGATCCCCCAGATTTCGCGGATGATACTCAAGAGCTGGGCCTCGCGTGCGCGGACTTCCAGCGAACGCCAAATGTTGGCGTCGGTCACCTCGCGGGTGATGGCGAGCATGGGAGAATCGTCAGGCGTGCCGCGGTATATCTCACGCTTGCGGGAGAAGTCTTGGTTACGCGCGCGATCGTTTTGCCGCTGCGTCACGGCCACGAGATTGCCGAGGCTCTCGGTGCACGCTTCGCGCTCCTCGGCATCGGCGTACCAGCGACGCCATTCGCTATTCGCACCGGGGCGTTGTGGGAGCACGTGCTCAACGCTGTAGTCGCCAGGATTGAGCATTGTAGTATTCCGGGCGATCTCGTCGTTGAGACGCAACAGCAGCAATTTGCAAACCTGTTGGTCACGCCGATAAAGTGTGCGCAGGTGGTAGCTGATACTGCGCACCTCGTCGCGTGTCAGTTGGAACGCGCCCTCGCCGGGTACAATTGGCTGGTGCGATTTGATCTGATTGATAACGGCAGCAAAACGGCGCAGGCGTTTCCCCTTGCCGTTGCATAGCAGCCGCAGCAAGTGCGCGAGACGATCAATTTCCTTGAGCAGAAGCGTCGCGCGTGCGGGATCCTCCTGATACTGCTGCAACGCAAGAATTCCGGCGGGCGCCCAGTCACCTTCGGGAAGCCGCCCTAGATAAACGAGGTAGCGGCGCGCCTCCGCGTCGATCGGCAGTTCCAAATCGTCGGCGTTGCGGAGTAAGTGATATGAGTGCGCCAGCGGCGCTACAATTGATTTCAGGAACGGCTCTGTCCCACCGGTCTCTCGCACCAAACGGCGAATGCCGGTAATGATCTTGGATTCATTGTGCCCATAGATGTTGAACAGGTGGCTGAAGAATGTCTCGAAAGCCGGCCCCAACTTGGTGGCGGCGCTTTCCCATTGCGCCAAGGCGCTATTGGCGCGCTCAGGGGGCACGCCCTTCAACAACTCCGCCTTTAGAATATCGTTGCGCTGCAGGCTCCTGCCGCGCCCGTTTAGCACCGTAAAAAAGTGGTGGGCACGGTCGATGTCTCGCGATAGCACGACGACGAAGTGACACTTGACGCACAGGAAATCGGCCAAGCGGCGCCGATCTGCATCATTGAGGGTGGCAAGCTCAGAAATGAAGTGCTCACGCACTGCAAACAAGCGCGCCTCGGCCCCATTCTCAGCCTCTTGCGCTGGCATTGCCTCGCAGCTACTTGGTGCTTGCACATAGTCTTGGAAAAACCGCTGCTCGTGATTTCGCAACTCGATGCGGAAACGTGCCGTTTGCGACTTCACGGCTGTGGCGTCGGCACTGATCAACTGGTTGAGCCTACGCCCGCCCCACCGCCACTTATCGGTTCCCAGATCCCGTAGCACCGCGGCCAAAATCGCGAGCGTGATGAGGCGCTGCTGCCCATCGATAACCTCAAACAGGCGCGGCTCTTTGTCCCTGGCCTTAGGCAGGTCCCCACCGGCGGGATCGAGCAAAATGATTGTCCCGATAAAGTAATCTGGCTCGGCTGGAGCCCCATCGCCACCGAGTCCTGCCGCTACGAGGATATCTTCAAGCAGCTGACCAGCTTCCTTGTTGGTCCAGGAATAGGGCCTCTGGTAGCACGGTACCGTGTAGTGAAAGGGCGTGGAAAAGAGGTCGAGGACGGTAAGGGACGCTGTTGGTAGAACAGAAAACATTGATCTTCTTCGTGGTTGTATACTTGCATGTGATGCGCGAATGCGTCGCCGGACCCCGACATGTGAAGCTACCATGACTAAACTGATCGCGACAGACGCGTTGAGGCAATAAATATCACGTGCTTTGGAACAAATCTCAGGCGGTGTTGACGAAATGAGACACCGCCGCCGCGCGTTGAGGCAAATTATTCCGGTGCTGTGCGAGAAGCCACAAAAAGTTGTGGCCACGTCTCACCCGGAGACCCCATGAGTACAAATACCGACAACACTCAACTTGTTTTCAAAATTGCAACACGCGCCGCGTGGGATGTGGCCTGCGAGCGGGGAATATTTCCCGGTTCACAGGACGACCGCAGGGATGGGTTCATCCATCTATCCACCCACTGCCAGCTTGCTGGGACGCTTGCTAAACACTTCAAAGACCAAGTAGATCTTTTGCTGATCGCATTCGACGCGGACACCCTCGGCGACGATCTTCGATGGGAAGCCTCACGCGGAGGCGATCTTTTTCCACACCTTTACGCGCCACTCCCAACGGCGGCGGCGCGCGCTGTACGCTTACTGAAACTGGATGCAAAGGGATCGCCCGTCGTCCCAGAGGATATTGCTTAATGTTGAGAGGCTTATTCGACCTAGCGCCGCGGTTCTTGACCCTGCTTCCACCCGAAGAGGCGCACGAAATCACGCTGCGAACATTGGAGCGTGGGATCTTCCCTCGCGCTGGCGGACCAGACCATCCCGCGTTGACGCTAACTTTCGCCAAGCTGACGCTGCCCAATCCCGTAGGCGTCGCCGCCGGATTCGACAAAGACGGGCGCGTACCCGACGCACTTCTCGCCCTGGGTTGCGGATTTGCTGAGATCGGCTCGCTCACGCCCGTGGCGCAGCCCGGAAATCCGGCCAAACGGGTCTTTCGCCTGGTGCAGGACCGCGCCTTGATCAACCGGCTGGGGTTCAACAATGGCGGTCACCAGGCCGCCCTGGCGCACCTGCAGAAGCGCCAGCCCGGTGGCGTGGTCGGCGTCAACATCGGCGCCAACAAGGATACGCAAGATCGTATCGCCGACTTTGTGAAGGGGATTGAGACTTTTAGCGAGGTGGCCAGCTACTTCGCCGTCAATATTTCATCGCCAAACACGCCTGGTTTACGCGATCTGCAGGCAGCCGAAGCGCTCAACGAGCTCCTGGGACGTGTGATGTACGCGCGCGCGGCCCTCGTCGCGGCGGGCAAGCCCAAGCGGCACATTGTCGTGAAGCTCTCTCCCGACATTGCCGAGGAAGATTTGGGAGCGATCGTCGCGTGCCTCATGTCTCACAATGTCGACGGCATTGCCGTATCGAACACGACGCTCACACGCCAGGGGTTGCGCGACCCCGCCGCGCGCGAAACCGGCGGTTTATCGGGGCGACCGCTCTTCCACCGGTCAACGGTCATGTTGGCTAAAGTGTATGAGGCGACCGGCGGCAAAATCCCCCTGATCGGCATCGGCGGCATCGATAGCGGTGAGACCGCACTTGCAAAAATCGAGGCAGGTGCGACGCTTGTTCAGCTCTACACGGGGCTGATCTATGAAGGGCCGGGTCTCATCCAGCGCATCAAGGACCACTTGACCCAAGCTGTACGTCGGGAAGGCGTATTTGCGATCAGCGATCTTATTGGAAAGCAGGCGCAGGCTTGGGCAACAAAGCCGCTCGACGCCTAGCGGCGACGTCAGTCTGGATCTTTTGAACGCCGCAGCGCGTTGATCAGCCTTGCAATGAGCCAAATCGGCACGACCACCATCGCACCGAGCAGCAGGTACCCCAGCACCCAGTCGAAGGTTTCGAAGCCCAAATCGTAGATCCGCCGCAGCAGCACTTCGATCTGATAGAAGAAATTGCGCGGAGTAATGCCCAGCGCAGACAAGATGACGCCAACCACGATCGAAAGCAGAACAAGCCTTATGATCACCCCAAGAAGGCTTCCGCCCAGAAACGTATTGCGGTCCATCGACTTAGTGCTCCTTAGCAAAGGCGTCATTATCGGATCAGTTGACGGCCGACCACTTGCCAACCGGCCCTTAACATAGTCGCGGGCCAGTTTCGACCCAAGAGACCAACGGCAATGAGACCGGCAACATGAGGGACACAACGAGGCAACACGTTCATCAAAGGGGTATGCGACGTAAACCCGCCGTCGCGCAAGATGCACCCACGCTGCCTGCGGTATTTGAACAGTGGTTCGCATCGCGCGGGTGGACACCGAGAGATCATCAGCTAGCGCTTCTCAAAGCCGCTAGCGAACGCCGCCCCGTGCTGCTGATCGCTCCCACAGGAGCCGGAAAGACGCTTGCTGGATTCTTGCCAAGCCTGGTGAGCCTCGCCCAACGCGCCCGCGCCAAGAAGGGCGCCAGCCTCCACACGCTCTACATTTCGCCGCTGAAAGCCTTGGCCGTTGACGTCGCGCGCAACGTGATGGCGCCAATCACCGAGATGGGCTTCCCAATCCGCACCGAAACGCGCACGGGCGACACTCCGCTGTCGCGTCGCCAACGCCAGCGCACGCGCCCGCCGCACATTCTGATGACGACTCCTGAGCAGATCGCGCTGCTGTTGAGCCACGAAGACGCCGGCCATTTATTCGCCGACCTCGACACCGTTATTCTCGACGAGTTGCACGCACTTGCCGCGTCAAAACGCAGCGACCTGTTAGCTCTCGATCTTGCACGGCTGCGCACCCTATCGCCTGAGCTCATGACGCTGGGGCTCTCAGCGACCGTTGCGCTGCCGTCTGAACTCAGAGCCTATCTCGTGCCGCAACGTACGCCTAAGCGTTGTACGGAGCTGGCCGACTTGGTGCGCGTCAGCGGGGGCGCCAAACCGCAAATCAAGATCTTGAAGTTGGACGAGTCCGTGCCCTGGGCGGGACATACAACGCGCCATGCGATCCACGAGATCTACCAGGCGATCGAGGCTCGCAGGTTGAGCCTCGTTTTTGTCAACACGCGCATCCAGGCCGAGCTGTTATTCCAGGATCTGTGGCGCATCAACGATTTGGGGCTACCCATCGCACTACACCACGGCTCGCTTGATGCAAGCCAACACCGCAAAGTCGAGGCCGCAATGTCGGCGGGCACTCTCAAGACCGTAGTAGCGACGTCTACACTCGACCTTGGAATTGATTGGGGCGACGTCGATCTCGTAATCCACGTGGGTGCGCCGAAGGGAGCGAGCCGATTCACCCAGAGGATCGGCCGCGCCAACCACCGCCTGGAGGAACCCTCGCAAGCAATCCTGGTTCCCTCCGACCGTTTTGAGGTATTGGAATGCCGCGCAGCCGTCGATGCGGCCGAGGCAGGCGCGCAAAACGTGACCTTGTCGCGCAGCGGCGCGCTCGACGTGTTGGCTCAGCACGTGTTGGGCACGGCCTGCGCGGGCGCCTTCGACCTGGGCTATTTGCCGAGGTTACATCAACCGCGCCCTATAGCGCACTGTCTCGCGCCAACTTCTATCGCGTCGTCGATTTCGTATCAACCGGCGGATATGCGCTTAAGGGCACCTCGAAAAATATCCCATTCGCCGATCCATGCGAGTGTCGTGCCTGACAGATTGATTCGGGCGGGGCACGATGGCGCAGATTGGGTTTTTCGATTCCGACAGGCGGCTTGAGCTTCTGTCGAAGAAAGGTGATC
>JAAERO010000287.1 GCA_024230315.1 Hyphomicrobium sp. | reverse complement strand
GGGGGGCCCAAAAAACAGACTTTAAACATATATATATACTTATATATATATATATATATATATACATCGGTCGCCTTTGCCCCTTCGGGTGATACAACACAATACTCGCCCCTGCGGGTGAGCACTCGCGACTCTCGCTGCGCTCGCGCCGCTCGCTTCAACTCGCGACTCTCGCTGCGCTCGCGCCGCTCGCTTCAAAGCCGGATGCTTCGCTGTGCTCGCATCATTGCTACGCGCTTCCGGCGCTCCGCACGCCCCTTCGGGTGTCGCAAAACCTGGTACTCGCCCCTTCGGGTGAGCGCAAAGACCTCAGGCGCCTGCGGCGCTTCGGCCTTTGCTTCGGCCTCTAGAGGCCTTAGAATGCCAGAAATGGTCATTTTGGCGCCAAAACCGTTACTTTACGGAAATTTTGAGCGTCTTGTGAGTGATACTATGGGTATTTGCTGCTTACAGCACTCCACACAGCTCTAAACAAGTGTTAGAAGCAGTCTGGACCAAGTTTGAAGTTCTAACGAGCCCTAGAAGTCGATCTAAGCCCAAAAAACGGACAAAATCGCCATTTTGGCGTGATTCACGTTACTTTTACGGACATTTTGAGAATCCCGTGGGTGATATTATACGCAATGGCTGCTCACAACACCTCATACACACCCGCACAAGTGTTACATACACTCTAGACCAAGTTTGAACCAATAACGAGCCCTACAAGTCGACTTATGTCCAAAAAACCGCCAAAACCGTTACTTTCACGGACATTTTAGCGTCTTACAAGTGATATCATGGGTAATGGCTTCTCACAGTACTCCAAACATCTCTGTACAAGTGTTAGAAGCAGTCTGGACCAAGTTTGAAGCAATAACGAGCCCTACAAGTCGACTTAGGCCCGAAAAACAGCCAAAATCGCCATTTGGGCGCGATGTCCGTTACTTTTACGGCAATTTTGAGCGTCTTGTGAGTGATATTATGGGTAATGGCTGCTTACAGCACATCACACATATCCCCACAAGTGTTACATACACTCTAAACCAAGTTTGACCTCTTAACTCTTCCTAGAAGTTGATTTAGGTCCAGAAACCTGTCAAAATACCATTTTGACCGCCATTTTGAGCACATTTTTTGAAGGCGTATTTATATCGCCACGCAAAATCTCACCCACTTGCCGCTCGAATGAGTACATGGGACTTTCAGGCTGCATAGGAACTATGATATCCCACCTGCCGAGCTTGTCAGAAGTGCAAAAAGTCAATATTCGGCCACACACGAGCTCTCTGGCCAAGCATCGATCCCTTTCCACCCCACCCACCCCACCCCCCCCCCAAAAACGGCCCTTTTTTTGCCCTAAAACACGCAATTTTTGAAAAAAAAAATTTTCCTCTTGGGGTTTTTCTAGTTAGACCCTACCTAAAACACCCTCAAAATATCTAGGGCAAACTCGAAAAAAAAGGGGGGGG
>JAAERO010000286.1 GCA_024230315.1 Hyphomicrobium sp. | reverse complement strand
CGCCCCAATTGCGTCCAAGGCGTTGCAAGACGGCCTGAGGGCAACGCAAGGGCCGCCGCGAAGGCGGCAGACCAGCATCGCAACCGCGCCTGACGCCGCGCCGCCGGCACCCACAAAGCCAAAAGCGCCATTGTTCGAGGTGTCCTCTAGTCGTGTCGCACCGCGCAAGCCCCGCACGTTTGATTAAATCCTCTCCATGCGCATGTGATTGCCTCATTGCAGCCCCGATGCGGCCAAGTGGTGTGATCATCTTGCACCTGGTGGTGGCTCGCGCGCCGCATAGGCAAATCGCAAAATGCCTGCGTAAGGTGAACGTGCTTCGGGAATCGGCAAAAACGCGCCGTTCCCCAATGACCAAGCCAGGTGGAGGAAGGGCGAATGGACGTTGTGCAAGGGGTCAGCAGCGTGTCGGTCGGTGCCGCATCGCTTGGTGATTGGTTCAGCTTGCACTGGAAAGACGTGCTCACCTACACCGGGCTGATCCTGCTTGGGTGGTTCGTCGTCACTAAGCTCGGAAAGCCCGTCTGGCGAAAAATCGAAGAGACAATCCTCTCCAATTGGCGTCTCGCGCTGCTCGGCGCGACCGGCGTGGTCCTATCGCTAGCCTCCGGGTGGACCACGTGGGACGGCATGCGCAATTTCACGCAAGAGCCGCTGCTGTCCTTCATGATCACATTCGGCATCCAAGGCGTGATGCTGATCGCCGCGTGGCTCATCGGTGAGACCTTCGCCACCGGCATGGCCGTGCAAACCGCCGGGGCACCGCGCAGCATCAACAGGGGCGTACAAGCGGTCCTTGGCAGTATTGTTGGCGTTCTGCTTTTTCTCGCGCTCTTGGCCATTATCCTACAAAGCACGGGCAATATCGATCTGCGGGAAACCACCGCGTCAGACTTAAGCTGGGGCAACTTCGGTGATAAGTTGCTAATCGCTGCCGCCGGCTTGCTGATTATCGCGCTCGTTGTCGTCTACGCGACAAGCGACATCATCAAACCTTATCTGCAAGGCTCCCGCGTCATACTCAAGAACGCGGTGCTTTGGTTGATGTTCCTCGCCTGCATGACAACGTCGGTGTTCTTCTCGTTCGATTCGTTGTTCTCGGCGATCTTCCCTCCCTCAGAGCGCATACGTGCCGCCGAGTTGCGTGCGCAAAATCAGGTGGCCGGCGTCGTCGCTGACATCGGCCAGACCATCGAGAAGCGCAGGATTGACGAATCCGAAGCGCTCTTCACGAGTCCAGGCTGGGATGCCTATGACGTACAGCTGACCAATCTCGCCACGGCCGCACAGGGGGCCGAAGGCGAGATCAAACGTTATTTTAGCGAACAGGTCGAAGGCAGAAACCGCACGGTTAAGGAGCAACAGGAGCGCATCGCGACAGCTCAGAGCAGCCAAGCAGGGCTCGCCAGCAAGAAGACGTCGCTCGTCGAAGAGAAGTCACTGCTCGCTGCGGAACGGCCTGAGCTTGCCGCTATCTACGCCGAAAAGAAGTCCGATCTTGACGCTAAGGCGCGCGATATCGACGCCAAGCGCGTGGAGGCCATGGCCGAGGACAAGGGCGTAGAGGGCACCGGCAAGGTAGGCAAGGGACCCATCTATCGCGAGCGCATGGCGGAGCTGTCAAAGCTTAGGGCCGCCTACAAGATTGCCGAGGAGCGCACCAACAATGCCAAGAAGCGCTTAAACACTGTGGAATCGCGGATCGCGCAGATCGACCGCCAACTCGCCACGATCGACGGCGATCTGGCCACCTTCCACGCCGAAGCGCAAACGGCTGAGCTGCGCATTCAACTCGCGCAGGGCAAGGGCGAGGAGGACGATGCTCAGCGTATCGATCCGGCACGGATTCTCGGTGACTTCGAAAAGGCGAAGGCCGAATTTCGCCAGAAGCCCAACGTGGAGCACCTGGCCAATTTGCATCAGCAGTGCTCGCAGCTGCTTGGCGCTATGGCCAGCACCAAAGTCACCAAGGCCAAGATCGGCGGCATCGACTGTGACCCCAAGCAAGCGAGCGAAGCCTCCGCTATGATGTTTACGCTCAATACGGGCGCCAAGGCATTCAACACAAACTGTGCCGGCGGCGAGCGGCTTGAGGCCAATAAGGGTGCCGATCAACTCTTCGGCTTTGCGCGCAGGTGCCTTGTTGACTCGGGTTTGCCAAGCAAAGAGACGAGCGAGCTACGCACTCAGATCAACAGCGCTGAACTCAATCGCGATGACAAAGCCCACCGCTTCGTCGTGACGTGGAGCGCCTTCCAGGACGGCAACCGTCTCGCCTATCTCGCACTTGGAATCGCCGTCGCAATTGACTTGCTCGTCTTCATGTCGGGCCTATTCGGCGCCAACGCCGTGCGCTCACCCCTGTCAGACGTGCCGAGTTTCAAGGCGCGCACGGCCCAGCAGCTCGAAGCGATCATCGAGAACGCGTTGCTGCCCGATACCTTCGAGACGGCCCGGCTCACCTTGCAGTCGCTGCGTCCCATAACCAACGTCTCGGGCTTCATGGCAGAGGTGCGCCCCGAGCAGCTCGACCCGCATTCGGGTGGGCGCGTGCTCGCCGTGCTCAATGCCGGTGCCACGATCCACGCGGTCGAATACGATGAAGCGCGCCAGCGCTATCTCGTGCGCTCAGAACTCTTTGAATTTCTCTCTGTGGTCGCCAAGAGGGCGTTTGAAGCAAGCGACCATCACGTCAACTTGGCAGAGTTGGAAAAAATCATCGGCGTGGCGCTACTTCCCGACCTTAGCCAGAACGCAGACACGGTGCTCCACTACATTCACCCGATCAGCGAGGATCGGGGCTTCACCGGCGAGATCAGGTTCGATGAGATCGTACCCGAGCACATCCGCGTCGTTCGCAGCACATTGAATGCCGGCGCAACCCTCGACCGCGTGCAACGGGCCGGCAAGGATGCCACGCACTACTTCGTGCATCGCGATTTTTATCGAACGCTGGCCGTTATTCGCGCACGCACGTTGTTGAGCGACTATGGGAAAAAGCAAATCGCGTCGGCAGCGCCAGAACAGACGTTCGGCGGCGCGCTCAATAAACCGTCGAAAGCGATCGAACACAAGCGCGACGACGATAGTGAGGCCGAACCGGCGGCGAGCCCGATAAATGCACTCGATGAAATGGCGTCAGCTGACCAAAAGGCTCAGTATCTCGCCGACCTTCTCGATGCTCTGCACGTTGATTTGGAGACTTACGAACATTTCTCCGGGCCGGCCTTCAGTGCAGCCGTGGCCGCGAACGAAGAGTTCTCCCGTGCTCGCAGGAGCAACTCGACGCTCGATAACGCGCTCGCAGCACGTGACGAGCAAGCGCGCGCGTCTCTCGAAAATGCTTTCTCGCTGAGGAATAGCCAATTGCGGCCTGGTCAGGAGCGCAAGCGGCAGCTTCTCAGAGACGCCTACCAGGAGATAGCGAAGTACTGGCCCGTACTGATGCTATTCCCAAACGGTCCCTACGAGGATGTTCTTAGGGCCCTGGTCGAAGAGCTGGAAACCGATGCCGGTGCCGGACGTCTGTCGGCGGAAGAGGACAGGCTCAACAAAGTTGCGCGTGCGCTTGTCGACGCGTTTAGGGGCAATGGCCACGGCAGAGAATTCTCGTGGGACCGTTTGAAAGATGGTTTCCAACAAGCTTTGCATGGCGGTGATACAGTAGTCACTTTCAACCGCGACAAACGGACGACGCACTGATACGCGCCGCTTGTTTCGCTTTCCGGTCCACGGGTTGCTGATGCGGCCAATAGCCCGCTTCTCTTTTCTGTCACGAGACGATCGCGTTTTCGCCACGCCGTGAGCCCGCTTCCGCCGTGCACTGAAGTTAGTGTCCTCCTCTATTCTCGAATGAGGAGCATTCTCAGCATGCCTATGATCCGCCATGCGGCCGCCGCGCTCAGTCTGGCCGCACTGATGGCTTTCGCAACACTTCCCCCGCCCGCAACCGCCGCCGAAATCAAGCTCGACGCCGAGCTTGGCCAGTCCGTATTGCCGACGAAGAACGCAGTACACGTCTACTTGCGCTTAAGCCTCAAGAGCTTGGCCGCCGTTAATCGCGACCGGCGCACACAAGTTAACGTTGCGATCGTTATCGACCGATCCGGCTCCATGAATGGCCCGCGCATTGCCGCCGCGAAGGAGGGAGCACGCGTGGCACTCGATCGGCTCTCCTCCGACGATACGCTAGCGCTGGTGTCCTACAACCATGATGTCGACGTTCTCAGTCCAGCCGCCCCGCTGGGGAGTTCGCGCGCAAAGTTGAAGCGTGCCATCAATGGGTTGCGGTCCGGCGGCACAACCGCGCTTTATGACGGAGTCAAAGAAGGCGGCCGCCAGATCGAAGCCTTCCTTTCCGACAACAACGTCAATCGCGTCGTCCTGCTATCCGACGGTCTGGCCAATGTTGGACCGTCCTCGCCAAGAGACCTTGCGAGACTGGGCCGCAAGCTCGCCTCCAAGGGCATCTCTGTTAGCACCATTGGCCTTGGCCTCGACTACAACGAAGATCTTATGCAGCGGCTTGCCGCCGCCAGCGACGGCAACCACGTTTTCGTTGAGCGCCCGAGTGACTTGGCGGAGGTGTTCGACCGGGAGTTCGGCGATGCGCTTTCGGTCTCGGCCCGAGACATCACAATTATCATCGAATGCAAGCTCGGGTTTAAGCCCACACACATTTTAGGCCGCGACGGCGAGATCGACGGCAACCGCATAAAGGTGAAGCTCAACCAACTGCAAACCGAGAACGAGCGCTACGTCGTTGTCGAGCTTGCCGCTCCTGAGAACCATAGTGAGGGCGACGCCGACGTCGCCGACATTAAGGTCGAATACCTTGATCTCGACCGGGACGGGGCGCCGGCCCGCATCGAATCGCGGCCGAGGGTGCGTTTCTCTGCAAATAAGGAGGAGGTCGACGACAGCCTCAACAAAACCGTCATGAGTCAGGTCACCGAGCAGGTCGCGACCGAGCAGAGTGAAAAAGCGGTCAAGCTGCGCGACAAGGGCGACATCGCCGGTGCACGCAAACTCTTGAATGACAACGCTGCCTACATCAAGCAGTCTTACGAGCGGTATAGCTCGGGCGCGTCGGCGGCACCAGCCGCTACGATTGGCGTGCTCAATGAGCTTGAGAAAAAGAACCGGCAGGCGGCGCAAAGCCTCGACGCTGACAGTTGGGCGCGAACACGCAAATCAATGCGCCACGACCAGCACAAAGCCAAGGTACAACAAAGCTACTGATGCAAAGCATACGGTGTCTGACCCTCCCGGTCAGACACCCTCTATTTTCGTCACATCTTAAATGGAACGACCGTCTGGCGCTGCTCACCCAGACCGTCGATGCGCAACGTCATTACGTCGCCGGCCTTCAAATACTCGCGCGGTTTCCTGGCCGATCCCACGCCCGGGGGCGTGCCCGTGGTCACCACGTCACCGGGATCGAGCACCATGAATTCCGTGATGTATGCCAGCAAAAACGGGATCGAGAAAATCATCGTGCTGGTCGATCCGGTCTGCTTGCGTTCGCCGTTGACGTCGAGGGACATCGCCAGATCGTGCACGTCGGGAACGTCATACGGCGTGACAAGCCACGGCCCCAGAGGTCCGAACGTCTCAGCCGACTTGCCCTTTAGCCACTGTCCGCCACGTTTCACCTGGAAGCGCCGCTCGGACACGTCATTGCAAATGCAAAAGCCCGCAATGTGGGCCATGGCATCCTTTTCCTCCACATAACGTGCACGCGTGCCGACAACGAAAGCGATCTCGACCTCCCAATCCATGTTGAATGCATCTTTGGGATGCATGACGTTGTCATAGGGGCCGACGATACAGTTTGCTGCCTTGCTAAAAAGGATCGGCTCGGCCGGGATGTCTTGTCCCGTCTCCTTGGCATGGTCTGCAAAGTTCAGCCCTACGGCGACAAAGTTGCGCGTGCCGGCAACGGGCGCGCCGAGCCGGGCACCGGCCGGTGCAAACGGCAACGATGCCGGATCTATGGCACGCAGTTTGTCGAGCGAAGCGGAAGAGAGAGCGCTGGCAGCAATGTCGGACAGATGGGCGGAAAGATCACGGACTGCACCGTCCGCATCGACGAGGCCTGGCCTTTCCTCGCCCAACTTACCGAAACGCACTAGTTTCATTGGTCAAAGCTCACGCGGGCGGTTGAGGGAAAACGGCGCGTGCCGTCTTGCGGGCGGGGCTGTTGGCGGAGAGCGAGGGACACGCCTATAAACCGTTGTTTATGTTGGAATATTCTATTTTCTGTCGCATGTGTATCACCTTTGGGGCGCACTGCAAAGAGCATCAAAGACCCCACATCAACCTTGTCAATGATGCCGACGCCGAACCAAGAAAACGGGGCGTCTGCGGTTCAGAGCGTTGAACCAAACGAAGGCGGCGCGTTCTTATGCTGGGGTGACCTGCTCTCCTAAAGCTGGACCGCTCGCAGCTGGAGGTTTCCACTGATGATCCTGAGGACCCATCAGGAGGAACCTTCGATGAGTCGCTGCGAGCGCACCCATGTCAGTGCAACGCCCGCGAGGGCGGGGCCCCGACGACATGCGACGACTCTTCGCCCTCCATCGCGTGCGTGCGTGCCTCGTACCCCTCCACCGTACGCATCAGCACAGCTTGAATGGCGTCGATATCCCGCGTTTTCATGGCCGCTTCCAAGACCTCAAGCTCATTGTCGAGCTCAGCTTGCAACAAGAATGGCTCGCCGGCGCGCTGAATACTGGGGTGCTCCGTTTCCTTTGTGCTGGCATGAACCAGCAGCTCCTCATAAAGCTTCTCGCCAGGTCTGAGCCCGGTGTATGCAATAGCGATGTCCCCATCGGGGTTCTCCTCGCTCTTCACCTCAAGCCCCTTCAGCCGCACTATCAGTCGGGCAAGATCGTCAATGCGCACGGGCTCGCCCATATCCAGCACGAACACCTCGCCGCCCTTGGCCATGGCGCCAGCCTGAATCACCAGCTCGGCGCCTCGGAAATCGACATGAAATAGCGGACAATCTCAGGATGCGTGACGGTGTAAAAGCCGGAGCAATACTGCGTCATTGAAGCGGCCGATATGTTTGTGTCAACGGCGGAGTAAAAACCGGCCACCGTGGCGGAGTGACATTAGGCCAGCTGATGTAGGGGCGGTTGAAGCAGGAAGGCCCCTTTAGCTAAAGGGGCCTTCTTGTTTTCGGCGGTTGGTGTGGTGCTGTCAGGTTGTGATGTGGCTGGTTTCGGGATAAACAGTTTCGTTGCCGGGTT
>JAAERO010000285.1 GCA_024230315.1 Hyphomicrobium sp. | reverse complement strand
GGCGGCGGCAAAGATCGGGCTGCAGAATCTCGTCTATAACATGCGCCGTATGGTGGGCCTGGAACGAATGGCGGCTACCTGACGCCCCAATTGCGTCCAAGGCGTTGCAAGACGGCCTGAGGGCAACGCAAAGGCCGCCGCGAAGGCGGCAGACCAGCATCGCAACCGCGCCTGACGCCCGCCGCCGGCACCCACAAAGCCAAAGGCGCCATTGTTCGAGGTGCCCTGCAGTCACTTGTGACTCGCCGCGGGGCGAACCCGCGAAATCAGGACGAAGACGTAGAATAGCCAGCTACCGATCGCAGACACCGCTGCTGCCACATACGTCCAAGCTGCCGCCCCCAATACCTTCTCAACCCCTGTTATTTGTTCCTTGCCGCGGATAATGCCTTGGCTGACGAGCAAGTCTTGCGCCCTGGAACTGGCATCGAACTCCACCGGCAATGTGATTAGAGAGAAGATAAAGGACGACCCGAAGAGAATGACGCCGAACCAGGCAGGAGTGGGAAAGCCCAAAACTATCCCACCAATAAACAGCCACGGGGCAACCTTCGACGCTAGTTGCACAGCCGGCACGATGTACGTTCTCACCTTCCAAGGGGAAGTAGTCCACCGCGTCCTGCAAGGCATGTCCGTCCTCATGAGCGGCTATTCCCGCTGCGGCAACGCTTGGCGTAAAATACACCTCTTGGCTCAGTCGCAGTGTCTTGGAACGCGGATCGTAATGATCGCTCAGCATCCCTGATGTCGAGTCAACGGCGACGTTCTGGAGGCCTTGTGAGTCCAGCAACCGGCGCGCCACTTGGGCCCCGTAATGCCGCCATCTGTTGTGACCCGAGAATATTTCGCAACGTTCATTTTGATGCGCGACTGCGCATATGCGCCTAGCAGCACCCCGGGAAGAACGAATACCCAAAACAGCGGATCTTCAAACATATCGCGCTTTCCGGCGGCGGAATGCAGTTGCACGCCAGTCCGGACCCTTCAGGTGCTGGAGGCTCGCGGTACCTATTGCGCCGGAGCTTTTGCCTCTGCTCGTTTCCAGGTGTCGTCCGGATTGAATTCTGTGATGCCTTCGGCAATTTCGCTCGTTTGCGGACCTAAGTCCTTCTGAAACACGATGCCCTCGTGATTGACGAGGAAAGTCATGACGCCTGAGTTCTCATACTCGGCCGGATAGGCCACGAGAGCGAAGCCCCCTATCATCCTATCTCCAGCGACATAGTCGTAAGCACCGCCAGCTGCTGAGGCGCCCTGCCGTGTCAGAACCTTGTAATAGTACCCATGGAAGGGCGCGCGATCTTCGCCGACGCTATAGCCTGCAGCACTGGCTTTGGCGACGAGGTCGCCAAGCGGACTCTCTCCACCCAGTTCTGCCGGCCAATAGAGCCCGTCCTTTTTGCCGGGCTGGCTCACAATCCTCTGCGCATAGAGCGCAATCCCGTCGTTTGTGCGCGCTGCCTCCGCGTAATCATGCTGCGCATCGACGTAAGCGAGAGTAGCCTGAATAACACTGAGCTCGTTGCGGCCGATACGCCGCGCGAGAATCTCATCACGACCGGCCTCGGCATCAAATATCCACATGTCGTTCTCGCGAACGAGCGGGATCGGGAATGGCCATTCTTCCTCGCCGAGAATCAGAACGGTCTCGTCATCACCTTCCGATTCCACCGCGTATTTTTCATCGTAGGCCTCGACGAACCTTTCGCGCCCGGCTGCGTCCGCAACGTCATCGCCAGACGACACGATATCCTCGCTACCCGGTCCGAGTACAGCAAGAAGCATCTCAGCGCTGCCTGACCTTGTCGCCTCTACGAGCGCGGCAACGGCCTCAACTGGCGTTTTGTAGCTTTGTTGGGCTGTAGCGCTTGATGCGATTGTCAGCCCGGCAAACACCGCACTCAACCAAGCGAGCTGACGCAATCTGGACATTCGATAAGACTGAACAAATTGGACTGACAGGGTCATAGTCGCCTCGACAAAACATAAGCTTCAACGTTGATCACTTTCAAGATCCGGTCTTGGGTTGGCAGGCCACTAGCGCCTGCGGCCCCCGCCACGCCGGCCGCCGCCGCCACCACGACGCCCGCCGCCACCGCGCCCCTTCATGCTCGATCGTCCACGGCTTGCGTGCTTGCGTGCCGAAGACCCCTTTCTTGGTTTGGAGAAGGCCTGGTTGCTCTTGCGTTTCTTGGAACCGGATGAAGGCCGTTTTTTGGGGCCAGTTGAAGGTCGCTTCTTTGCAGTCTTTGAGGGACGCTTTTTGGCACCGGTCGAGGGTCGCTTGTCAGGCTTTGGACGCTTGGATGCGCTCGGTCGATCGCCGGGCTTTCGATCACCGGCTTTCGGGCCACCACCTGGTCGCTTGTCGCCCCCAGCCTTGGGCCGTTCACCTGGTTTTGGACGTGCTCCGGGCAGGCGATCCCCGCTTGGCTTTAGAACCTGCTTACCGCTGTGACCACGATAGTCGATCCGATTTTTCTGGCCGCCTCGAATGTCATTTTTGGCATACTTCTGTCGCACGTTGTTGTTGTTATATTTGACGCCTCTGCGGTGGTAGCCGTCGTGCTTCCATTTGTTCGACGTGATCTTTGGCCGGTTGACGTTGATCCTGTTGTATTTGTTGACATTGATATTGATGTTGCGGCCGCCCCAGTTGCAGCTGCCCCAGCCCCAGAGAGGCGGAACGATGACCGCACCCACCCCCCAGAAAAAGCCGCGCACGAACGCGCCGCCCCGCCACGGCGGCCAATAGTACGGCGGATAGGCTGGATACCACCACGACCCGTAGACAACGGTCGGCTCATATACCGGCACGTAGACAACTTCGGGGCTTGCCGGTTCGATATAGATGTACTTTCGACTGCCCGAGCCGGAGCTCTTCTTTGTAACCGTCTGCTGCTTGTTGCTTTTGAGATTTCCCGCCTCGTCAGCCTTGTCCCGCAGATACTGGATCTGATCCATGACGTCGGCTTCGTTCGCGAGAACCGCGTCGCCGAGCTTCTGCGTCCACTCGAGCTGCTCGCTCATCATTTCCAGGACTTCAGGGAACGGCGTGAGCGACTTGACGCTGGGCGCCCAGTCCTGCTTCTCCAGCGCCTTCTCTAGAGCATCGCCCTTTAGCTTCGCGTTAGCCGGCTCCTTTACCCAACGCGCCGCCTGCACGACCTCCAAGGGATAGGTCGAGGCCATCAGCACGTTGGAGAGAAGGTCATCAGGATAGAGCGCTATCGGCGCGAGAAGCTGATCAAGCTCCTCCTTCTTGAGCGTCGTATCCTGCTTGGACGCAGCGTCTTGCGCCAGAGATGCGACCGGAGCCAGCACGAGAGGCGCAGCAACGATCAACGCTAATGTAGGAATTAGAAATCTTGCGAACATGAAACTCACCCTAACCACACACGGCTATAATAAGCTGTCCTTGTCGTCTTCCTATTGACCTTTGGTCTTTATTACCTGACTGGCAAAATGTCGCTATCGGGTCGGCCTGGCAACACTTCGAATTGCTAGCGGGGACGAAGGGCCGAATTCAAGATCCGCCGATCTTCGAATATGATTGTCGCTGCTGCCCGGTTCTGCAAACCGCGCCCATGAAGCGGGAACTTTGACTTACGTCAACGTATGGAGCTCGGCAGGCCCAGTCGCGCACCATGAATCCAACGCCGCACGAGCCAACTAACAAGCCTGCCCAGGGCACCAACAATTAGGCCGATTAAGAGCAGCAGGATCGACTTGGGGCCAAGCTCTCCGAGCAGGGTCGTGTAGGCCCGATTGGCAAGCTCAGGGGAGAGCTTCTCCAGTTGGTTGGCAAACAAATTCAAGACGTCTCGCGAATAGCTAATAAGAGTGCCGAACGTCTCAACATGATTGAGTGCCAGGTACATGTAGGCACACATCGCCAGGACCACCTCCACGACGACGTAGAGCAGTAGAATCGTTATCATTGAGGCAAGCACAAATAGGGATTTGAAGAACACGCGCATAGCCAAACTCCAAAGCAGATCCCGGACGAGTTAGACGTACGGGTGAGACGTCGACACAAGCCATGACAGGCTAGATGTGTTGGCTTGAGCATCGGCAGACACCCGAACGCGGTTCGAAAGATCGCAGAGAGCGCGGCTAGGCGAATTGCGCACATCTGCGTTTTTTAATACCGTGCGTTGGGAGCGTGCCTCATGGACGTCCCCACCGTTCTGTCATACAGGTCTGAGTTACGGGTGAACGCCAACCTGCACGCCGACACCGAATTGGCCGCGGACAAAATTCGCGGCCACCCCGTCGGAAAGTCCGCGCTTGCCCTCTCATCAAAGCGCTAAGCTACGCACCGCCGATTTGACCGACAAGAGCAGTGACCAGCGCAATGAAACCAAGGCCGACAAAAAACCATGTCAGCGCCTTGTCACCGGAAGCGTCGTAAGAAGTCTCGTGCTTCGGATTTTTTCGGTATGCCATAGCATCCCCCCTAGTCATCTCGACGCCGAAAGCTTCCCCACTTTACCGGATACCCAACACGATTCGATATGGGCAATCCCGACTCCTCACCCTCTATTCAAACGCTAACATCGTGCGGCAAGATGCGTGTTGAAATCTTTCAGACCACCTCACTTTTTCATGGCGATGTGGCAATGATGCGTCAGATTTATTATAGGATAGAGCACAAGGGAGCGACTAACTCGTTGGAATTACACGGCCGCACCGGTGGATGGGACCAAATACCGACATGCACCAGCCGAAGAGCTGGTCTGTTCAGCCCTCGAAATTCAAGGATTAAGGCTTATCGGTACCGGCTATCTCAAGTGGATTGCGGATAGACCCCCCCCACCACAACTGTCAATATTATGCCGGTCAGTCGTCCGTCCAGCACCCTCACTAGCGGGTAACTTCTGCGGACGCAGCCACAACTATCCAGAAATGAAACCACATGTGAGGCGTGTCCACGGGGGTTGATCCCGCTCATCGATCATGTTCCCCCAACCATGACATGATGGTCCTCACAACGATGAGCGCGCCACCGTTACAGGCCGGCATTCGACGATCAACAATTTGCCGCGCCGCCCCGATATTTTCTTTTTACCCGAGGAAAAAAATACCACTGAGGTATTGCGTTCCGTCCATGCCCACATGACGCGTAAGCGCACGGTGTGCACCGCCTTGAACCGGTGTCATAAGCTGCGATCATCGCCGTCCAAGATACATGGGTTATCGTGGAGGGCATTTTGCGACGCAAGCACCGCCAGTGAGCGTTGCCGAGAAGCGCTGGATCGTGGCGGAGGCAGACCAGCCCAGGACAAACAAGGCTGCGGTTGCCCGACGTCACGGCATTTCCGACTCACAGCTCTATGCATGGCGCAAGGTTCTGGGAAGCGAAACCCATGCGGGTTTTCTTTCCGTGATCACGG
>JAAERO010000284.1 GCA_024230315.1 Hyphomicrobium sp. | reverse complement strand
GCGCGACACGCCTCCTCCGTTCCGAACCGTTCCTCAAACTCAATCAACGTCTTGGGGAAACCGCGCCATAGCGCCTCGTGATGCGTCTCTGCCATTTGGATATCTCATTGAGATCCATAGAGCATTCTTATGTGGCCGGACTAAAGCGGAGAGGTATGAGTTGAAGGGCTGCTGTTCTCCTTCAAGCCTTCTGCACGCTGCAAGGTACCTCCTCTTATATCGGCATCGTCGGAGCACTTCTCAAGGCAGAAGCCGGCTGGGAAGCTGCCAGCAGAGCCCTCACTGCTTTGTACGCAAGCTCGTAATATACGAGACGATGTTGTCGGTGTCCTGGGTAGGGATGATGAAATGGGCATCGTGGGATGTGGGCTTTGGAGCTACACGACGAGCGCACGGGCGTTCATGCCCGGCGTATTGGCTACATATTCAAAGCTTGGCGCGGCAGGGTTCGGCGATAGCGGGTCGCCTGCGTCAACCGCGTGGCACTCTGCGCAATTCTGTCGTGCGTATTGGTGGCCTTGCTGGGGATCGCCAAGCTCTACGGCTCCTGCGGTACTCGGCACCAGGATCAGGGCCAACACTGCGATCACGTTCGGAATGCGCATAGTCAGCTCTTTCTCACGGCGTCGGAAACGAGATCGTGGCACTAGGCCGATGCCCGGCCACGCTCAATTATCCATTTGGAGCCAGCACAGCTTAACTTTGTGCGCTCTGCAAAAGGAATGATCTGCGTCAAGTCTAGTCGGAAAGAGGCAAACCCGAGCGGGGCGGCAGAGCATAGGTTCGCTCTGACTCGAGAGCAGACATGGGAGACATGTGTCAGGGATGTCCGCCTTGTTACTCGCGAACGAACATACTCTGATGTGTGCCCACGTCTGTTAGGGGCAGTGCCCAACCTTGCAATTGCGAGCTGGGCCTGAGCGGGCCCCAGGTTGGTTAACTCGTTCCGCGATATTTGAAGGAGACCTTCAACTTCGTGCGGTAGGCGGCCACCTTGCCGTCTTCGATCACGAGATCCTGCTCAACAACCTCGGCCACCCTTAGTTCTCGTAGATGCTTGGCCGCTTCGTTCACCACGGTTTTGGCAGCCTCTTCCCAGGATTCTTTGCTGCTGCCGATCAGTTCGATGACCTTGTACATGCTGTCAGGCATTGAAGCCTCCATCGCTCTTTGTTCGACGCGCCACGAAAGCGCAGTTGAGAAGCTAGCACTACAGAACGGGTTTGGTTAGCGATGATACAGAATAGAGGGCACCTCGAAAAATAACCCATACTCCGATTTATGCGAGTCTGATGCCTGACAGATTGATTCGGGCGGGGCACGATGGCGCAGATTGGGTTTTTCGATTCTGACAGGCGGCTTGAGCTGCTGTCGAAGAAAGGTGATCGGCTTGAGGCGATCGACAAGCTTGTTAG
>JAAERO010000283.1 GCA_024230315.1 Hyphomicrobium sp. | reverse complement strand
GTTGTCGGTGTGCGCAATGTGGAGCAACGACCGGATCTGAGATCCTGGAAAGTCAAACGAGGAAGAGATTCTAAATTTGCACTCTTGTGAATCCTTCTGTCAGAGGAAGGGGGCGACAACTGCGACCAGTACGCCAGTGCTGGGCCCGTGGGTGAAGCAAGTCAATCTGAGGTGAGAACCAAAAGGGATTGATCTACAACGGAGAGTTTGATCCTGGCTCAGGATGAACGCTGGCGGCGTGCTTAACACATGCAAGTCGAACGAACCTTCGGGTTAGTGGCGGACGGGTGAGTAACGCGTGGGAATCTGCCCTCAGGAGGGGGATAACGGTTGGAAACGGCCGCTAATACCCCATATGCCGAGAGGTGAAATGAATTTCGCCTGAGGATGAGCCCGCGTCTGATTAGCTAGTTGGTGAGGTAAGAGCTCACCAAGGCATCGATCAGTAGCTGGTCTGAGAGGATGATCAGCCACACTGGGACTGAGACACGGCCCAGACTCCTACGGGAGGCAGCAGTGGGGAAT
>JAAERO010000282.1 GCA_024230315.1 Hyphomicrobium sp. | reverse complement strand
TTGCGTCCAAGGCGTTGCAAGACGGCCTGAGGGCAACGCAAAGGCCGCCGCCAAGGCGGCAGACCAGCATCGCAACCGCGCCTGACGCCGCGCCGCCGGCACCCACAAAGCCAAAAGCGCCATTGTTCGAGGTGCCCTTAACTCCGCTCGCCCCACAAGTCATAGGCATCAGCATGGGCAATGCGGACCTTGACGATGTCGCCGGTTTGCACGCACGTCTCACCATTCAAGAACACGCTGCCATCGATCTCGGGCGCATCCCATTGTGAGCGCGCAAGTGCGCCCTCCTCGTCCACCTCGTCGATGAGGACATCGATCTCGCGGCCGACCATGCTTGCAAGCCGTTT
Source organism: Hyphomicrobium sp. (assembly GCA_024230315.1). Lineage (GTDB taxonomy): Bacteria > Pseudomonadota > Alphaproteobacteria > Rhizobiales > Hyphomicrobiaceae > Hyphomicrobium_A. The sequence goes on along the minus strand of JAAERO010000282.1, from coordinate 2,089 downwards.
CTCGCTCACCTCTTGGGCCACCGCCATGAAGCGGTGCCAGCGTTCTTCTTTGACCTCATCGGGGACCGCGCCCGGCAGATCGTTGGCCTTCGCGTCGGCGACGGGCTCATAACGAAAGCACCCGACGCGCGCAAGGCGCGCCTCGCGCATCCACTCCAGCAGGAATACGAAGTCGGATTCCGTTTCACCGGGAAAGCCGACGATGAATGTCGAGCGTAGTGCAAGGTCGGGGCAGATCTCACGCCAGCGGCGAATACGATCAAGCGTCTTTTCCTGCGCGGCCGGGCGTCGCATGGCTTTCAGCACGGCGGGCGAGGCGTGCTGGAAGGGCACGTCGAGATAAGGCAACAGCCTGCCCTCGGCCATCAGCGGGATAACGGTATCGACGTGCGGGTAAGGGTAGACATAGTGCAGGCGCACCCAGACGCCGAGTTCTCCCAGCGCTTCGCACAGATCGTGGAAACGCGCCGGCAACGCACGGCCCTTCCACTGGCTCTGCGCATATTTAATGTCGAGACCGTAGGCGGAGGTGTCCTGACTGATGACCAACAGCTCTTTCACGCCAGCTTTGACGAGGCGTTCTGCCTCCATCATCACATTGGCGGCAGGGCGACTGGCGAGGTCTCCGCGCAAGGATGGAATGATGCAGAACGAGCAGCGGTTGTTGCAGCCTTCCGAAATTTTCAAATAAGCATAGTGACGCGGCGTGAGGCGCAAACCCTCTGCGGGGACGAGATCAAGGAAGGAATCGTGCAGTGGGGGCGCTGCCTCATGCACGGCCGATACGACCTGCTCGTACTGGTGCGGGCCGGTGACAGCAAGGACGCCGGGATAGGCATCACGAATACGCTCCTCCTCCACTCCGAAGCAACCCGCGACGATGACGCGCCCGTTCTCGGTCATCGCCTCGCCGATAGCCTCAAGGCTTTCCTGTTTGGCGGAGTCGAGGAAGCCGCAGGTGTTGACGACGACGACATCGGCGCCCGCGTAGTCGGGTGCAATGGCGTAGCCATCGGCGCGCAGCTTGGTGATAATACGTTCAGAATCAACGAGCGCCTTGGGGCAACCCAGAGAGACGAAGCCGACTTTAGGGGCTGCCTGCGGCGCAACCCCTAGCCTGCCAGCGTGGCCGGCCCCCGCATTTGGCAGGCTCTTTTCGGCGGTGTCGGTGGTCATAAGATCCTATCGGCTCATTGGCAGTTAGACGCCGCTCATAGAGCTAATACGCGGTCATGTCACGGCATCGGACGGCTCTGGCGCGATTGTGGCAAGCGGCACAACTGCCCACTCCGCTAACGCAGCCTAGCGAAGAAAGAACGCGGGCATCTCTTTGTGACGGAATTTCAATGGACGGTTCCATCGCTCACATCATCTGACTACATTGCATTTTGCGATTCGTGCACAGGCGCGCCAATCTGGAGGAGACATGTCGTCCGAACCCGAAAACTTGAAGGGTTTCAATGTGCTTCTCGTTGAAGATTCCAGGCATGCCGCCCAAGCCATGCAGGATTTGCTTGAGACGTGGGGCATGATCGTCATTGGCCCCGTTGCGAGTGCGAGTGAGGCCAAGAAGTTCATCGGATCGAACGCACCACCTATCGCAATTGTCGACATTAGGCTAAAGGATGGCCTCGCATACGATCTCATCGACCTGCTCAATGACAAAGGCGTCAGCGTCATCATTTCTTCGGGCTACGCAGACGTACCTGCGCTTAAGAGCAAGACTGCGGCAATCCTGCAGATGCCCTTTCCGGCCGGGCGAGCTTCGTGCCACGTTGACCTCGGTTATGGCGCGTCGCCACCAGGCCGGGTAGCCGGATCCACATGCCGCACACCCTTGGGTCCGAATGGAACTCCAATTTTACAGCGAACTCAGTCGGCTGCGAACACGAGGTCGACAGTCCCACCAATTTCGTAAGGGATGAGATCGCGGACCACGCTTGTGCCGTAACCGTAATGTCGCGGAGCTTCTACCAGCGGCCCCCCGGTTTCCTCCCAATGAATCAGGAGCCGGTCTGATCCAGTGGCGTCCTTCTCCCGGCTCCAGCGCACTGAGACGCGGCCACCGGGGATAGACAATGCGCCGTAT
>JAAERO010000281.1 GCA_024230315.1 Hyphomicrobium sp. | reverse complement strand
GCTCAACGGCGTCGATCCACAAGCCTGGCTCACCGATACGCTGGATCGCATCGCTGATCATAAAATCAATCGCATCGACGAATTGCTACCGTGGCGATAGGATCAGAACGGCTGAGCAAAGGCGTTGCCGGACGCTCACGCTTGATCTGGAGAGATCTATCCCGATCAAGCTTTCAGATCCTAGTTGCAAGGGTTCCCGCGCCGAAAAAAATGGAGGAATTCTCTATGAATATATGAATAGAAGAGACTTCGTGAAAGTGATACCAGTAGTCGCACTGGCACCCACTGCGCTCACTGCCCAGGCTGGGAGTGCCCAGACCGAAAACGCTCGGGCAGGAAATCCTCAGGCCGTGAAGGCCACCGGACCGGCAGCCTCCGCAGCATCCGGAAGCGATAACCTTCCAGGTTATGCGGAGAAATTCCTTATTTCCGACATGGATGGTATCGGGCCGGACGGGAAACCGACGGATCAGAAGGCCACCTTCACCGACGCGTCGAAGGCCGATGCTAAGCCAGACGCCGCGGGCAAGCAGATGGCGCTGACCCAGGAGGAGCAGGACATCGTCAATGGCAAGCAAGGCAAGGAGAAGGCCAAGCTCATGAAGATCTTGGTCGTTTACGGCAACGCCTTCGGCGCCGAGAAGCTTGTGGACCTCGGCGGCGCACCGCACAGCAACATGTATGTTGGCACGGACTATACATGAGTTCGATGATCAAAATGTTCGACGAGTGCGCCAAAGCCGGGCTCAAGGCCTATGCGCCTTACACGGTGAATCCGCGCCCATACGACCTTTACAACGTCAACAACAACCCGGGCGACATGGAGCTGATCTACGAAGGCTACAAGTTACAGCGGGACCTGGACTGGGTCCACGTCCGTCTCGGGGCACCGGACCTGAACTTCCGGTCCTGCGCCTGCTACCTGGATGAGGTTGGAAATGCTCCCAAGCCGGGAACCTATGTGGCCTGGGCTGAATCCTCCGCTGTGAACTTCGGTAATTCTGCCCTCGTTCTCCGGACGATCCGCAACGGAGCCAGCATGGATCTGTTCAGTGCCATTGTCAATCCGGAGGCCCCATGTCGTCCGAGCCCATAAATTTGAAGGGTTGCAGGGTACTTCTCGTTGAGGACTCCTGGCATGCCGCCCAAGCCATGCAAGATTTGCTTGAAGGGTGGGGCATGATCGTCGTTGGTCCCGTTGCGAGCGCGGGTGAGGCCAAGCAGTACATCGGGTCAAACACACCTCCGGTCGCAATCGTCGACATTAGGCTAAAGGATGGCCTGGCCTACGATCTCATCGACGTGCTCAATGACAAAGGCGTCAGCGTCATCATCGCTTCGGGCTACGCAGACGTGCCTGCGCTGGAAGGCAAGGTCGCGACCATTCTGCAAAAGCCCTTTCCCGCGCGCGAGCTTCTCGCCACATTGAGATCTGTCATGGCGCGACGACACCAGACCCGGTAGCCGGATCCACGCGCCGCACACCCCATCCGAAAGGAATCCCGATCTTGCAGCGAACACCGTCGGCCGCAAACACGAGGTCGACCGTGCCACCAAGCTCATAGGGGATGAGATCGCGGACCACGCTTGTGCCATAACCGTAATGTCGCGGAGCTTCTACCAGCGGCCCCCCGGTTTCCTCCCAATGAATCAGGAGCCGGTCTGATCCAGTGGCGTCCTTCTCCCGGCTCCAGCGCACTGAGACGCGGCCACCGGGGATAGACAATGCGCCGTAT
>JAAERO010000280.1 GCA_024230315.1 Hyphomicrobium sp. | reverse complement strand
ATTGCTGCGCCATTGCAGGAGTGGCTCACACGGGCTGGGATCAAGCCCATTCGGATCTATCCAGGATCACCCTGGGAGAATGGATACAATGAGCGTTTCAACGGAACGCTACGCAAAGAGATCCTCAACGCCGAGTGGTTCGGCACGACCAAACAGGCCCAGATCGTCATCAACCAGTGGCTCCGCCAGTACAATCACGTCCGGCCACATCAAGCCCTGAATATGCGACCACCGGTGCCAGAAACTCTACTCAGAAGTGGCCCATAAACAGGGGGCTTCACAGGTCCTCAAGTTCGATCAATATTGTCTTATCGAATGGCCATCGCGGACCGTTTGTTCGGCACCCCTTGTGCCGGCATCCCGTTTCTGCCCCATCTTCGCTCCTTGAGGGGCTACGATGTCCCAGAAACTACCCTTACTGATTCACACCAATCTGTCCGACAAGTCCTGACGGGGGACACCTTGCCCATCATGACCACATCGTGCCCAAGCGGAAATTCGTGCACATTGCAAGTACCTGACATATCGCACATCTGCTCCGCAGCGAGCTGCTGCGACAGCACCTGCTCCCAAGGTTCCGTGGCGACTACGGCGATCAATTCACTGCTCACGATAAGCGCCGCGGCCACGAGCCCGGTTCGGCGCCTAGCTGATCTTTGCAATTGCCCGCTTAGCATGTACGCATTCCTCTCATCTGAAGTCGATTGCGCATATCGTTGCCAATTCTGCCCTTAGCGCGTTGATCCGGGTCAATCGTGCACTGCCCGGCCTTATTGACAAGAGAAGGAGAAAATCCCCATGGCGTTAAAGCGCATCCGTCTCGAGCTTGCGCGGGATCACGACTTCCCCGACGGCAGCCGCGAGCGCGGCTACGACCTCATCGCACCTATTGACGACAACGATCACCTTATCGCCGAGGAGTGGCGCAAAGAGCGCGAGAAGTGCCGCGTGCGCCGCTTCTGGGCAGGCGAGGAAGAGATGGGTCATCTCGTGCACAAGCGTGGCGGCACCTGGGCATTTGACTACGACCCCAAAGCCGAGGAGGACGACGAGCCTGGCTTTCGCTGTGACCAGCACAGATTCGCGCCGGGCGAGTACGTTTCACTAAAAGAGCATGACGGCGTCATGCGCACGTTCCGCATCGTGTCCGTCGTCGAGATGGATTGATCGAGACTTTGAGCCAAGCGAGATCGACACCGCGCAACACACCGGCGAAACGCAAGAGCGCACCAGGCCCCAAGTTGCCCTCGCGCATGATCGCCATAGAGTTCGATCACACCGGCGCACCGCTAGAATGTGTGACACGCGCGGTACGCCCGCCTAAGCGCGGACACATCCTTATCCGCGTGGGAGCGTGCGGGATTTGCCGCACAGATCTTCACGTCATCGACGGGGACCTGCCCGACCCCAAGCCCCACATCATTCCCGGTCACGAAATCATTGGACGCGTCGTGGCAATCGGTTCTGGCGTCAAAGCCTTCAAAATTGGCGACCGCGTCGGCGTGCCGTGGCTCGGCGCGACCTGCGGGCGCTGCCACTATTGCCGCGAGGGGCACGAGAATCTGTGCGATCAACCAGGCTTTACGGGCTACACCATCGATGGCGGTTACGCGCAATACGCCACAGCCGACGCCGAATATGCCTTTGCGATCCCACCTGAGTACTCCGATGAAGAAGCCGCACCCTTGATGTGTGCCGGGCTGATCGGATACCGCGCCTGGACACTCGTGCGCGACGCCCGCCGGTTGGGAATTTACGGGTTCGGCGCGGCCGCCCACATCGTAGCCCAGCTCGCCGCCTTCCATGGTCAGGAGGTCTACGCCTTCACGCGCAAAGGCGATAAGGCGGCTCAAAAACTGGCGCGCGACCTGGGTGCTGTGTGGGCGGGCCCATCCGAAAACTTGCCGCCAAAGCTACTCGATGGAGCCATCATCTTTGCCCCCATTGGCCCGCTCGTACCGCTTGCACTTGCGGCGCTCGTGAAGGGAGGCACGCTCGTGCTCGGCGGCATTCACATGACGGAAATCCCAGCGATGCCCTATGCGCTACTTTGGGGCGAGCGCGTGGTGCGCTCGGTCGCCAATCTCACGCGCCAGGACGCCATTGAGTTCCTAAAGATCGCCCCGCGCGTACCCATCCACCCGCATGTGACAACGTTCGACCTTGAAGATGCCAACGTGGCCATCGACCGGCTTCGCGCTGGTAAGCTAACGGGAGCTGCGGTTCTCATTCCGCCAAGCTGATACCCGATGCGCGCAATACCGCTTCGGCGTTGCTTAAGCTGCAAGCACGCGCGCCGCTGGTATCAACCCGGCGCCAAGTGATCTCGCCGGTGTCATAGGTAAGCTGCTGAGCCACCACCGCGCGGTCGGCATCTGACGCATCACCTTGGCGCCCGCCAACCCGTTGCATCATGGTATCGCGGGGCGCATCGAGCCAGAGTCCGACGAACCGAACCCCTAGCGCACTCGCGACAGCTTCGATGACGGCGCGCTCTTCCGCCTTGGCGAAAACCGCATCAACCACTACGGAATGGCCTGCCGCAAGCGCACGCCGCGCCTTATCGAGTAGTACGCCGTAGACTCGTTCAAAGACTTCCGCGCGGTAGTGTTCGGGACCAAGACGCTCGGTCTCGGCAACGTCGAACAAACGCTTACGCTCACCATCACTGCGCAGGTGCACAGCTCCAGGCGCAGCGCCGACGCGGTGCGCAAAGCCGGCTGCTATTGTTGACTTGCCCGTGCCCGAGAGCCCTCCGACGGCGATGAGGACGGGTTGTGACGGCGCGAGATAGTTGGCGGCAAGTCGCGTGAGGTTGCGCACGCTCTCCTCCTCCGCTTCCCGCGCCGAACCCTGCAACTGCGCGCTACGCTCCAACGCCACAATAGCCCGCACCCCCGCGCGGCAGCTGAGAAACAACGGCAAGCACGCAAGCCCCTCCAACTCGCCACCCACGGGGGCGATGACACAATAGGCGTTGAGCACGACGTTAGCCGCATGGCGGTCGTTACGATTATCCAAGTCCATGAGCAAAAAGGCGAGATCATAGAGCACGTCGATCGTAGCTAACTCCTCGCTGAACTCGAGCGCATCAAACGGCACAGGATCGCCGTCGATCAACACGATGTTGCTCAGATGTAGATCTCCATGACAGCGTCGCAGATAGCCAGCGCTGGAACGAGTGCTCAAGAGCGGCGAAAGGCGTTCCAAGTTATTTCGTAAGAGACCAATAAACGCGGGCACCGCCTCGCAATCCAACAGCTCACGCGCGGCACCCAGCGTCGACGTTAGCTGCGCTGCGACCGTACCTATATCTTGCGCGCCATCGATGTCTGTTGCGATCGCCGCCGTACCGTGAATACGTGCCGCCACGCCGGCTATAGCCTTGCAAAGCGTGTCCGGCAGCGGCCCTTTTTGGGCCTGATTGGCAAGAAGCGCATTCTGCTCAAAGCGGCGCATGTGGACCGCCCAATCAACGGGCCGCCCCTGCCCCCCCAAGCGCAGAGCGCCGCTCGCATCGCGCGTAATAGGAACGAGGCCAAAGTAGATGGCAGGGGCGTGCGGCTGGTTTATCTCGATCTCGCGTGACGTCGCCTGGTGGCGCTGCTCCAACGTCGAGAAATCCAGAAAGGGTAGACGGACGTGCTTCTTGACCTTGTAGGCCTCACGCCCGGCCAGGAATACGCGTGCACAATGGGTCTCGATCACGTCAACGCGCGCAGGCCGCTCAGGGTAAGCCGCCGGATTGCTCAACAACGCTGTGACGTCATCCTCGCTGGCGGCGGCGGGCGGAGCGGAAGGGGTCGGCATGCGTGCCTCTGTCTGCATCGGAGCCAAACATGCTGCACCCGCAATTGTTCAGCACACGTCAACAACGCAAAGGAACCGGTGCAATTTCTGCCGCGTCATACGGTACTGCGATCGCTGCGCCGCGAGAACTCCGTCTGTCCACCAGTAGCAAGGATACGCGCTTGCTCAATCCAGTTTTCGCGCTCTATGCGACCCTTGAAGTCGAGGATTTGGCTGACACGTTCAATGTCTACGCCAGTCCAGTTGGCGACCTGTTCGTAGCTCGTCACGCCTAAGGAATTGAGCTTCTTTTCAATCAGAACGCCGACACCGCGGATGCGCTTTAGATCGTCGATGGTTCCAGACGGGCGCGGTGTCGCTTGACCACGTAAGGCCTCCGATCGGACGGAGCGCAGATGGGAAACGTCCCGTACAAGCGGCGCACTATCCTGCGCCGGCGCGGACTGAGGCTCTGGCGCGAGTGCGGGCGCCGGATCAGGTTGCGGCGGGGGTGGCGGATCCAGATCAGGTGCCGGTGCTGCCACGGTAGGCTGAGGTGCCGGCATTGGCTCTGGAACCGATGGCGCAAGAGCGGGTTCGGGCCCTGGTTTTGATGGTTCCACTTTTTGCACCATGGGCGGGAAGACGAGCTTCGTTTCTTCCAAAGTCGCTTGCGGCGCTGCAGCATTGGCCGGCATTGGCTCCGATACGGCTTCGGGCACCGGTGTGGACGAGGCGACCGACGCACCATCAGCCAACGCGCTCCCGAAGCGCTCAGAGCCGGAATCGGCTTGCCCGCTCGGCTCCACCTCGATCTTGGGCTCCGTCACAGCCGGCGCAACAGCAGCCGGCGTGTCGTCCGTGTGTATTGACCTGTGGTAATAGAATTTTCGCTTAAGGCCGCAGGCGATAACCCCCCCGAAGAAAAATGCCGCCACCAATAGAAATGCTGCCTGCCAATGCAGCTCCGTCATGCTTCAAACTCCCCAGCCCATTCAATGCTACCAAGCAATACGGTGTGCATTAGCCCTTGACCCTGGCGCAGGCAATCCACGCCACGATGAACCCGCCCGCGAAAGCCGCGAGTACGGACCACCCAAGATTGACAACCAAATAATCCATCAATTTACTCCGCATCTCTTTCGCTATAAGGAGCCCTAGTCCCTACCAGGACTACGGCCCCCGGACGCCGATTTCAATGCGGCGGTTCCCCGCCCCGGGGCCTGACGTTTCGTCGGGCGCACATAATCGGGAAAAATCACCGCAATCTTCAGCCGTGCGTGCGGCGTGGAATGATAGGGCCGACCTCCGCCTTTCTTGCTTTGCCCCGCAGCGGTTCTGTCACGCCGCGCCGTATTTCTGTGTTTCGTAGATCCAATATTCGTGCAGCAATGTAATCGCGGGTCATGGGAAGCGCATCCACGTGGTGGGCGCACTGAACCTGGAAAACGCCCAAGTTCCTGTAGCGGAAACTCGCCTCGCTCCCTGCGAGATAAAATTCCCACATCCGGAAGAACCGTTCGTCATATAGGTCCAGAACCTCGTCGCGCCGCGTCATGAAGCGCCGGCGCCACTCGACAAGCGTCTTGGCGTAGTGCAGACGCAGGCACTCAATGTCGGTGACAATCAAGCCCGAACGCTCGATCGCTGTCACTATCTGCGAGAGTGCAGGAAGGTGCCCGCCCGGGAAGATGTATTTATCGATCCAAGGGTTGGGATCCCAAGGCCCGTCGAAAAAGCCAATGGTGTGAAGCAGCATCACGCCGTCCGGCGCGAGGAGCTGATGGCACTTTTTGAAGAACGTCTGGTAGTAGCGCAGACCAACGTGCTCAAACATTCCTACTGACACAATCCGATCGAATGTGCCTTCGAGCGAGCGATAATCCCGCAGCTCGAATTTGACGTCGGCTTCGACACCGCGTTTCCTGGCACGTTCACGCCCGGCTGAGAGTTGCTCAGTCGACAGCGTGATACCCAGCACGTCGCGTGCACCTGCGATTTCCTTCATGTAAAGCGCTAGGCCGCCCCAGCCCGAGCCAATGTCGAGAACGCGGCTATCAGGCTTGATAGCCAGCTTAGCTGTCACGAGCCGTTTTTTGGCTACCTGCGCCTCCTCCAACGTGCAGTCTGGGCGTTCGTAGTAAGCGCACGAGTACTCCAAATCCTCGCCGAGGAAGAGACGATAAAGTCGCCCATCGAGATCGTAGTGGTGCGCCACGTTGCGGCGTGAGCGCAGAGGATTGTTGCCACCGAACAGGCGGGTCGCAAGATTGCGGATGCGGTTGATAATATGAGCGGGTACGAGCTTGCTGTGGCTTCTTGCCTCGCGAAGCACAAGCTCCAAGAATCCGTAAATGGTCCCGCGCTCAACAATCAAGCGACCGTCCATGAACAGCTCACCCACATAAAGGTGGGGGTCCAAGATTATCGACATCTCAGCGCGTGTGTCAGCTAAACGGACGCACACCTCTTCGCCAGTCCCGTCGCCGAACGTCAGCGTTGTTCCACGTACTGTGGTGATTGTCAGAGCCCCGCGCGAAACCAGACGGGCAAAGACAGCTTGTAGGATTTTGTCCATCATAGCGATATGGGCACATCGGCCCCGGCCGCACGCTTATGATTCTACAGCACCAGCGCTGGCCGGCCAGAGATCCTAACGTCGTGATGGGAAGCATAGGCTAACTATGGGTATTCTGGGAATGGCAGACACGCAGGGAATTGCACCCTTGATATCCCCCCATAAGACGTAGAACGGTTTTGCAGTGCGTCAGCACGACCAAACAGGCCCAGATCGTCATCAACCAGTGGCTCCGCCAGTACAATCACGTCCGGCCACATCAAGCCCTGAATATGCGACCACAGGTGCCAGAAACTCTACTCAGAAGTGGCCCATAAACAGGGGGCTTTACAATATGATTGGCGACCCCGACAGGATTCGAACCTGTGACCCTCAGATTTTGAAGCCTAATACTTTCGTTGACTTCATTGGGCTTTTTGCCTCCATGTCGCATCTGTGTCGCACTCAGCCCACGAGCGCGATTTCGGCCGCCCGCAGCTGCTCAGGATCATCATCCGATGGGAACAGATGAGCATAAGTGTCCATGGTCATGGCCAGCGTTGAGTGGCCCAGCTTGGCCTGGACCGATTTGGGCGATTGCCCCTGGCCACCATTCTCGCGCGGGTTGATCAGCCACGAGGCATAAAAGTGCCGCAGGGCGTGCAGGCCGGTGTATTTGGCCCGGCCGTTCTCGTCGACGATGCCGGCCTTCTCCATCGTCGGCATCAAGCCCCGCTTGCGGATGTTTGAGGTCGACTGCACATTGCCCAGCCGCGTCGGGAAAACGAGGCCGAGTGGGCTCCAGGGGCATCCCAACTGCCAATGCCTCAGCGCGTTGAGCACCTTGGGGCCGACCGGAATCACGCGGTCGCCGGCTTCCGATTTCGGAGGGCCAATCTCGTGGTAGAGGTCGGCGCGTTGGCGAACGTGGATCTCGCCGGCGTTGCGATTTACGTCGGCCCACGTCAGGCCGCGCAACTCCGAGACCCGCATGCCAGTAAAAACAGCCGTCATAAAGAACGGGCGCCATTTGCAATTGCAGGCCTCCAGAAACGCCCGGATTTCCTCAACCGTTGGGATGTCGACGCCGACTCTGATCTTCTTCTTGCCGCGCGTGCCGTCCCGGACGCGGTAGCCGCTAACCACATTCCGGTTAATCTCGCCGTCGACCATCGCAACTTTCAGAAGCGAGCTTAACGAGGTGATGACTTTTCGGCGCATCACGGGGGATGCGTCCTTCTCGTCGTGCATCCATCCCTCGAACCTGGACACATGGGGCGTCGACAGATCGGCGAGCTTAACCTTGCCGAGTCCCGGCACGATGTAGTCTTTGAGGTGGCCCCGGTACTGAGTCAATGTGCCGCGCTCCAGCCCATCACGGGTGCGCCGCGCAATCCAATTCTTGCCGGCCTTGGCGACGGTGATGGATTCCGAATCCGGCACGTGCACGCCGTCTTGGCAATCCACAGCAACCTGGCTCGCGCGGGCGTCGGCGTCCTTCTTTTTTGAAAAGGTTTCCAGGTGCCGCTTGCCATCGCGGGCCCGGTAATCAAGCACCCAAGCGGCTTTCGATTCGCCCCGGCGCGTCGTCCATTCTCGTTTCCGTACTGACATGGTGCACCCTTTTTCTCTCTCTGCATCGCACTATGTCACACGAAAATCTGATGGTCAAACGAGCCTGACTTCCGGTGTGCACCCGGACACGATCAAGGCATTGATTGTGGTGGGATGTTACCACATTTGGTCACGCACTGGCCGTGCACTGGACAAGGTCAAGCCACCCTCACTTCCACTTGCCGGGCTCCCGCGCCCGATCTGACTCAGACGAGCCCCGAGATTGCCCCGTGAGCGAGATTTGAGGGTTGGCCTAGGGCTGTGGGGTGCCTAGAAGCCAGCCGCCCGCCAGAAAGTCTGCAATCTCGACGAGCACTATGACGATCCGCAGCGGGATGGCCAACAGCGCCACGATTACACAGCCCGCCATCATTTGAAGCAACTCGATGGATCCTAACACGGCACCGACAAGCCAGAACACGCCGGCCGCAGCGAACAGTCTCATGGGCACCTCGAACAATGGCGCTTTTGGCTTTGTGGGTGCCGGCGGCGCGGCGTCAGGCGCGGTTGCGATGCTGGTCTGCCGCCTTCGCGGCGGCCTTTGCGTTGCCCTCAGGCCGTCTTGCAACGCCTTGGACGCAATT
>JAAERO010000279.1 GCA_024230315.1 Hyphomicrobium sp. | reverse complement strand
GGCCTGCTCGGCCTTCATGGCGTGCCAGGCGGGCTGCGGTGCGTCGCGGTCACCCTTGCCGATGGGTTCGCGGCTCGCAGGTCCCCAGCCGATGCGGCGCAAATATGATTTCAGACCTCGATTAGACATTCGAACCATCAATCAACGAAATTTTGTACTGCAAGGCACGCAGGCCAGTTAACATGTCCTACGGACGTGCACAGAAGTTTTTGGCCTAGTGGTGATGTCCGCTTTGGGTCAAAAGCAGACATTCGAACCTGGGCCAGCGATGTCCGCTTTACCCCCAATAGCAGACATTCTCAGAGGCAACTTAGATGTCCGCTAAGTGCCATAAGCGGACATCACCAAGCGGCTTGGCAATCAATTTCCTGGCGGTGCTCGATGCTCTTTGGCAGGCCTTGCCCGATCATCTTGTCGACGAGGATGATTTTGAGTGATGAGGGCCTCAGCTGAGTCGCCTTGCCGCACTTATGCTCAGCTTCCCAGACGCTCTGCTCGCGCTTAGATTCTTAATGGAGGGAACCATGAGAGAGTACATACCCCCACGGGAATACTACCGTCTCCGGCGCGCGCGACGCCTGTACCGCCGGTGAGCTTGTGCCCGGCAGAAGGCGCTTCGTGTTCCACTTAGGCAGCCGTAACGCTCCAGCAGCTCCTTATCACGCGCGCGCACAGGGCCGCCGGCAAGCGCGTTGAGGCACGCAGCATGCAGTTCCCCGGCCTCTGTCAACCCTCCAGCGGATGCCGGACCCGTAGCTGCCAGCATGATCAGTCCAAGTGCTGAAACTGCCGATTTAAATCGATGCATTTGCCTGCCTCAAAAACGCCGCCCCAAAAGTTGCACTCGTGAGGCACTAGGTCAACGGCTTGTTGGCTACAGGGTTGCGGGGCCATGACTTGAATACCAAGGCACGAATTGTGCACTGTCTCAGTTTGAAATTCCAAGGGCTTGACTAGCCATCGCCGGTAGCTCACCTCCGTGTTATGCAGAGCGCAAAGCACAGGAGGCTCGCATGCCCAAAGGTTGGGAATTTCGCTGGCTGACGTATCATTACTATGTTGGTGCGCCGGATGCGGCGATGGCTCGTGTGTACCTTAAGGACAAACACCCAGACATCGCAGAGAACGCTCCCGTGCCCATGGAGTTGAACGAGGGGATACGGCAGAAGCTCCAATTGGTGGATGGCACTGTTAAGTCTGCCGGGGATGGCAACAAGGTCGAGATGTGATCGCCAAACTTGAGGCGCTAGAGGCCTAAAGGCGAGAAGCGTTAAGGCCGGATGCGAGCATTGCCGCTATCGCTAGCAGCGGTACAGGGAACGCTATCAATCGAGAGCCTCGGTCCTTACGAGGTTCCGGCGGCTCGCCGCTAGTCGATGTCGAAGATCGCCGCATCGAAGTTCTGCACCCGCACGCCCGTGTCGTTACATGTCACGCACCCTTGGCGATTCGCTCGACCCAATGGTTCGCCTGATTGTGTGCCTTCGCTCGTCGACGAGCCCATAGGTAAACGTGGGGTCGACTGCGCCATGTCCTGGCTCCTGATCCAGCCCGCCTACGCGCTGCGCTGCTGCGCTTCGGCTTGTGCGACGTGCTGCTTAACCGCGATGAAGCTGTCCGGGCTCACCGATATCGAGTCGATGCCGCACTCAACGAGGAATGCGGCTAACTCCGGGTGGTCGCTCGGCGCTTGACCGCACAGGCCCACCTTGGCCCCAGAGCGGGCCGCGGCTTCGATCACGGTGCGGATCATCCACTTGACCGCCTCGTCCTGCTCGTTGAACAGCTCGGCCAGCTCCTCTGAATCACGGTCGACTCCCAGCGTGAGCTGGGTCAGGTCGTTCGAGCCGATCGAAAATCCGTCGAACCGCTCAGCGAATGCCTTCGCGAGGACAACGTTCGATGGGATCTCGCACATGACGTAGATCTCCAGCCCATCTACTCCGCGCCTGAGCCCGTTCTCCGCCATCACCTCTAGCACCCGGTCGGCCTCCGTCACGGACCGGCAGAAGGGAATCATGACGATCACGTTCTTGAACCCCATCGCCTGACGCAGGCGCCGGATGGCCAGACACTCGAGGGCAAAGCCCTCGCGATAGCGCGGCGAGTAGTAGCGGGAGGCGCCGCGGAACCCGAGCATCGGGTTTACTTCTTTCGGCTCGAATTCGGATCCCCCGATGAGATTGGCGTATTCGTTTGTCTTGAAGTCGCTCATGCGCACGATCACAGGTTTCGGATGGCAAGCCGATGCAATGCGAGCAAGGCCACGTGCCAGCCGGTCGACAAAGTACTCCGTCTTCTCCACGTAGCCCCGCGTCAACTCAGCAATGCGCTGCCGCGCCTCCTTGTCCCTCAGCGTATCGAATTGGACGAGGGCCATCGGGTGGACCTTTATGTGGTTGTTGATGACGAACTCCATCCGGGCGAGGCCGACGCCGTCTGCGGGCAACCGCCACCAGCGGAAAGCCGCCGCGGGGTTCGCCAGGTTCAGCATGACATGCGTACGGGTCTTGGGAATATCCTTTAGCGAAAGCTCCCTGACCTCAAACCCGCCGATCCCCTCGTAAACGAAGCCCTCATCGCCCTCGGCACAGGAGAGCGTCACCTCTTGGTCATCGTGAAGGACTTCGGTCGCGTTTCCGGTGCCGACGATTGCCGGGAGCCCGAGTTCGCGACTGACGATGGCCGCATGCGAGGTGCGACCGCCGTGATCGGTGACGATCCCGGCCGCCCGTTTCATGATCGGCACCCAATCTGGATCTGTCGTCTCGGTGACGAGGATAGCGCCGTCCTCGAACCGCTCTATGTCCTGCGGGCTCCGGATGAGGCAGACCTTTCCAGCGACGATGGCGTCACCGATGCTGAGCCCTGCCACGAGCATTCGCCCTTTGCTCTTGATTCGGTACGACTTGAGCGCACCCGACCCTTTGCGTGATTGGACCGTCTCGGGCCGCGCCTGGACGATGTAGATTTCGTTCGTTTGACCGTCCTTGGCCCATTCCACGTCCATCGGCATGCCATAGTGATCCTCGATCGCACAGGCCCAACGGGCGAGTTGGAGGACCTCTGGATCCTTCAAGACGAAAAATGCGCGTTCCGCCTTCGAAGTCGACACATTGCGCGTGGGGCTCTCGCCACCTCGCGCATAGACCATCTTCAGCGTTTTTCCACCGAGCTTCTTCTCGACGATGGGAGCAAGCGACGCGTCGCCGAGGAGCGGCTTGAAGACCTGATACTCGTCCGGATCTACCGCCCCCTGCACGACGTTCTCTCCGAGCCCCCATGCGGCGTTGATAACGACGACCTTGTCGAAGCCTGTCTCGGTGTCGATCGAGAACATGACGCCGGCGCTGCCGAGGTCGGATCGCACCATCTTCTGGACACCGACAGAGAGCGCGACCTTCAGGTGATCGAAGCCCTTGGCGTTGCGGTAGCTGATCGCCCGGTCGGTAAAGAGCGATGCATAGCAGCGCCTGCAGGCATCGAGCAGCGCCGCCTCGCCGCGGATGTTGAGGAAGGTCTCCTGCTGGCCGGCGAAGCTCGCATCCGGCAGGTCCTCAGCGGTCGCGCTCGACCGGACCGCCACGTCTGTGTTCTGCTTGCCGATACGTTGACAAAGTTCATGATGGGCGGCCGTGATCGCGTTGGCGGTTTCTGCCGACCAGTCGCCACGAAGAAAGGCCCGTCGGATCGTGTGCCCAACCTCGGACAGCGACCCCTTGCCCGCCTTGAGATTGGCGAGCGCCGAAGCGATCGTGTCCTTTAGTCCATTTGCTTCCACAAACCCCCAATATGCACCTGCTGTCGTCGCGAAGCCCGGCGGTATCTTCACACCCTGGGAGTCAAGTGCGCGCACCATCTCGCCGAGCGAGGCGTTCTTGCCGCCCACACGCAACACGTCATCACGTCCGAGCTCCTCGAAGGGGATGACGTGGACCATATTTCTGCTCATTCCGTCCTCCTTGATACTCCAGCGCTCAAGCTTTGCCGGCTCAGGTAGAGATCATGCCGTTATGGGCATGTGGTTCATCTTTTTGTCCGGCGGCACGGACAATGGAAGTGCACCACCAAAGGCAGATGCAGCCGGCGTACCCGCCCTCTGCTGCCGCGATGAACTGCTGGCAGCCATACTAGCTCTCACGCGCGGACGCGACGGCCACGTCGACGGACACGTCCGAACCGGATCCCTGATCGATGAGGCGGCTCAGTTCCTCGCCAGCAAGCGTCTCCTTCCGCAGCAGTTCCTCGGCGGCGGCGTCGAGCGTCGCACGCTTCTCCCTCAGAATGGTCGTCGCCGTCTCAAATGCGCTGTCGACCAACTCCCGAACGGCGGCGTCGATCCTGCGCGCCGTCTCCTCGCTGTAACGGCGCTGAAGACCGCTTGGCATCGGTATGGGTCCCAGGAAGCGCTGTGGCTCGTCTTCGTACGCGATCGGCCCAAGTGCCTCGGCCATGCCGAAGCGGGTGACCATGCTGCGCGCGATATCGGTCACCTTGGCAAGATCGTCGGCCGCCCCGGTCGAGATCTCGTCGAACATCACCGTCTCCGCCGCGCGGCCCCCCATTAGCACGGCCATCTTGTTCTTGAGCTCGCCCTGGCTCATCAGGAAGCGGTCCTCGGTCGGCCGCTGGATGGTGTAGCCGAGCGCGCCGATGCCCCGTGGAATGATCGAGACCTTGTGGACCGCATCCATGTGCGGCAGCGACATGGCTACCAGCACGTGGCCCATTTCATGATACGCGACGACCTTGCGCTCCCTGGGGTTCAGGAGCCGGTTCTTCTTCTCCAGGCCGGCCACAATGCGTTCGATCGCCTGGGTGAAATCGTCGGGGACGACCGCTTCGGCACCCCGCCGCGTGGCGAGCAAAGCCGCTTCGTTGACCAAGTTGGCAAGATCCGCCCCGCTGAAGCCCGGTGTGAGGGCCGCGACCTGCTCCGGGTCCACGTCGCTGGCCGTCTTAGCTTTCTTCAGATGCACGTTCAGGATCGCAATGCGACCGGTCTTGTCCGGACGGTCGACCAGGACCTGGCGGTCAAACCGCCCTGCCCGTAACAGGGCCGGATCGAGGATCTCTGGGCGATTTGTGGCCGCCAGCAACACCAGGCCCTCGCGCGGATCGAAGCCGTCAAGCTCCGACAGGAGCTGATTCAGGGTCTGCTCCTTCTCGTCATTCCCGCCCATACCGGGATAGGCTCCGCGGGCGCGGCCGAGCGCGTCGAGCTCGTCGATGAAAATAATCGCCGGCGCTTTCTGGCGCGCCTGCTCGAACAGGTCGCGCACCCGGGCGGCGCCGACGCCCACGAACATCTCGACGAATTCGGAGCCGTTGATCGAGAAGAAGGGCACACCGGCCTCACCGGCAACCGCTCGAACCAGGAGCGTCTTGCCCGTGCCCGGTGGCACCACCAGGAGGATGCCCTTGGGCATGCGAGCGCCGAGCCGGCCGTAGCCCTGCGGCTCTTTGAGGAAAGTGACGATCTCCTCGAGCTCGGCCTTGGCCTCGTCGACTCCGGCGACGTCCCGGAAGGTGACTTTGGTGTCGCTTTAGACATAGACCTTGGCCTTGCTCTTGCCGATCGACATGAAGCCGCCGCCGAGTCCCTGTTTCTCGACTATGCGCCGGACGAGGAACATCCAGAGCGCGAAGAACAGCACCATTGGCACGAGCCATGACATCAGGTTGATAAGAAAAGTATTTTCCGCGACGGCCGAGAATGGCACGTTATATTGGTCGAGCCGCTCGGCGAGCGCCGGATCAACCCGGTTGGCGACGACGTGCTGGGGCTGCGTCCCCTCCTTCCCCTTCAGCGTCCCCTGAATGTATTGCGGGGTAATCGTCACCTCGCTCAGGCGGCCTTCCTTGAGATGCTCTTCGAATTCGCTGTAGGGGATGGTCTTGACGTGCTCTGCCTGAGACCAAAAATTCTGCAGCAGGATGATCCCGAACACCGCCAGGATCACGTACCAGATGTTGATCGCTCTTCGTCGGTCCATGGGAGCCTCCCGCAATCTTGCCTCACGCGCCGGATCCTAACTTAGAGACTGGTACCCCGTTTCAGGGGAGCAGGTCAGATGCTGCCTGCGTTTGAGTGAGGCGGGCTTGACCTGCGTCAATTCTTTGCCGAGGGCTTCAGGCAGAATGCCAGCGCCATTTGGTCCGCGCCGACTGAGACGATCGTCGTTCTAATGGGAGTTTTTTGCGATAGCTAACGTAGAACCGATCGCGCCTGCGGATATCGAGAAAGCCACGCTTGATCCGGCCTCGTTCTTTGCCACGCCCGAGGAGGTCCTTGAACATAACGAACTTACGAAGGAGCAGAAGATCGAGGCTCTCTGGCGTTGGGAATATGAGGCTTCGGCGCTCTCCGTTGCCGTGGAGGAGGGTATGCCGGGAGAAGATGACGGTCTTCTTAGGCGCGTCATGCTCGCGCTGGGCACACTGACCGGTCCAATTGACGTGGAGCATACAGGCCCCACGAAGCAGCACGCACTGCCTCGATCAGCGATCGAGTCCGCGCGGGCGAAGCATAAGTGATCGTGTCTTATGGGCGCAATGGCACCTACGCCGACGCACGGCTCAAATGCCTGGCATCGAGATACGATGAAAAACGCTTCTCGAAACGCTCCATTCGGGAGGTTAATGGGTGCGCTCGCGGTCGTGACGCTCCTCGTGCTCTCACCTTCCTTGGCGGAATCTCGGCCGTCATCAGACCCGCGAGCGCCGTCAAACCCGGCCAAGGTGACTGTTTACCTGTTCTGGACGCCCACCTGTCCGCACTGTGTCAAGGCGAAGACTTTCCTCGAAGCGCTCGCCGCAAACATGCCTGAGATTAGGCTTCGCACCCTGGAGCTATCGACAGATGAGGCACACGACCGGGCCTTCCAAGCCCTCAACACACACTTCAGGGCACCTCGAAAAATAACCCATACTCCGATTTATGCGAGTCTGATGCCTGACAGATTGATTCGGGCGGGGCACGATGGCGCAGATTGGGTTTTTCGATTCCGACAGGCGGCTTGAGCTTCTGTCGAAGAAAGG
>JAAERO010000278.1 GCA_024230315.1 Hyphomicrobium sp. | reverse complement strand
TACGTCTCCACGGTATACATCCCCGCTAACCCCTCCCGATTCGGAAAAGATCAGCCTAGCCAGTGGCCGGCTTTTAAACCGCCACGCAGCTGCAATAAGCCGCCGCTCCACTGGCCCAGTATTGCCGCCGCCGTCTACACGATGACGGCACGCGGCTGCGCCGCGGCATTCGAGCCGGTCACGGCAGTGAGGAGCATTGCGAGGAACACTAACCGGGCAGTCGAATGGAATGGGGCCATTCCCACCTCCGAAATCGCTTTGTGGGTCCTGTTCGCTATTCGCCCCCACGCTGCCCTCTGTTACGCCCACGATATGCTCAAGCACTGTACACCTTTTGCGCTTGCAGGTCACAATAGCGCTCGAGCTTGTCGAGAATTCCGCGAGCCTTGACAACCTGATGACCCCATGCGCTTTTCCCGCGACTTGAAACGACATTGCGGCACTGGGGCGAGACGGCACGATGGCTGAGCCGAATGCAAAAAAACAGTCCACGACGAAGGCGTCCGGGGGAGGCGGAAAGGCCGGAGCAAGCACTCTGCACCGCTACCGCTCGCATACGTGCGGGCAGTTGAGGTCGGCAGACATCCCCCAGGACGTGCGCTTGTCGGGCTGGGTGCATCGCGTGCGCGACCATGGCGGGTTGCTTTTCATCGATCTGCGTGACCACTACGGCATCACCCAGGTCGTCGCCGATCCCGACAGCCCCGCCTTTAAGGTCGCCGAGACGGTGCGCGCCGAATGGGTGATCCGCGTCGACGGCAAAGTGCGCGAGCGCCCTGAGGGTACGCTTAACCGAGAGCTGCCGACCGGTGAGGTCGAAATTTTTGCCACAGAGATCGAGGTGCTCTCGGAGGCCAAGGAAGTGCCCGTTCCCGTCTTCGGGGAGCCTGACTACCCTGAAGATCTGCGCCTGCGTTACCGCTTCCTCGATTTGAGGCGCGAGACGCTGCACAACAACATCATGCTGCGTAACGAGATCATCGGCTCGATCCGGCGTCGCATGCATGATGCCGCCTTCTTCGAATTCCAAACGCCAATCCTGACGGCTTCCTCGCCGGAAGGTGCGCGCGATTTTCTTGTCCCCTCGCGCATGCATCCGGGAAAGTTTTACGCGTTGCCCCAAGCGCCGCAGCAATTCAAGCAGCTCATTATGATAGCGGGCTTCGATCGCTATTTCCAGATCGCGCCGTGCTTTCGTGACGAGGACGCGCGTGCCGATCGTTCACCGGGCGAGTTCTATCAGCTCGACGTGGAGATGAGCTTCGTTACGCAAGACGACGTGTTCGCCGCGATCGAGCCGGTCATGCACGATGTGTTTGAGGAGTTCGCCAAGGGCAAGTCGATCAACAGCCCGTTTCCGCGCATCCCCTATAACGAGGCGATAGCCAAGTACGGAAGCGACAAGCCCGATCTGCGCAATCCTATCGAGATGCAGGATGTGACCGAGCACTTCCGTGGCTCGGGCTTCAAGATCTTCGCCGGTATGATCGACAAGGACCCCAAAGTGCGTGTGTGGGGAATTCCGGCACCAGGCGGTGGCTTCCGAGCGTTCTGCGACCGCATGAACTCTTGGGCGCAAGGCGAGGGCCAGCCGGGGCTTGCCTATATTTTCTTCCGTGGACCTGCGGAAGGCAAGCAAGAGCCTGACGAGGCTGCCGGTCCGGTCGGCAAGAATCTCGGACCGGAACGCTCATGCGCCATCCAGAAACAGCTCGGCCTAAAGGCGGGCGACGCTGTCTTCTTCGCCGCGGGGAACCCGGCGAAGTTTCATAGGTTTGCCGGTGAGGCGCGCACCAAGATCGGGGAGGAGCTCAAGCTTCTCGACGAGGATCGTTTCGCATTTTGCTGGATCGTCGACTATCCGATGTATGAGTGGAACGAGGACGAGAAAAAGATCCAGTTCTCCCACAACCCGTTCTCCGCACCGCAGGGCGGTATGGCGGCGCTGGGGGCGGCAAAGACGACAGAAGACCTGCTAGCGCTCAAGGCCTGGCAGTACGACATTGTATGCAACGGCGTGGAGCTGTCGTCCGGCGCGATCCGCAACCACTTGCCGGATGTGATGTACAAGACATTTGAGATCGCAGGCCATCCGCCCGAAGTACTCGAAAGCGAATTCGGCGGCATGTTGAAAGCCTTGCAATGCGGGGCGCCGCCGCATGGCGGAATCGCGCCTGGCATCGATCGCATTGTCATGCTGTTGGCCGGCGCCACCAACCTGCGCGACGTCATCATGTTCCCAATGAACCAGCAGGCGGAAGACTTGCTCATGGGCGCACCTTCCGAGGTTGCGCCCAAGCATCTGCGAGAGCTGCACATCCGCGTCGCTGCGCCGCCGGAGAAGAAGGCTTAGCGCGCAGCCGGGGGAGGGCATGGACTGGCACCAGAAAATCTACCGCTATTGCGAGCGCGGTCACGATCCCTCGTTCTGGGCCGAGCCGTTCAATGCCATTTCCAATGGCGCGTTTCTGCTTGCCGCGCTTTTCGCTGCCATTGCTTATTTGCGTCTGCCGCGTGAGGAGCGGGACGTCGTCGAAGCCGGGCTCATTGTGCTCGTCGCTATCGTTGGCAGCGGCAGCTTCTTGTTTCATACCTTTGCTACCCGATGGGCCTCGCTGACCGACGTTGTTCCCATCGGCATCTTCATGGTGGTCTATCTCGGTTACGCGCTTCGCCGCTTCCTGGCGCTGCCTTGTCTCGCCGTCGCAATTGGTCTTGGCCTTTTCGTCTGGGCGCTTCAGGCGATCGGCAATATCCAATGTAGCGGCCTGCTTGCCATGACGGAGACGCCATACGGCCCTTGCTTCAATGGTTCTCTGGGCTATGTGCCGGCGCTCATCGCCATGCTCGGCATCGGCACGGTGCTTGCCATCAAAGGCAATCCCGCGTGGCGCTACGTCCTCTTCGCCGGTGTCGTATTCCTCTTCTCACTTACGTTCCGGTCGCTCGATTGGGGCACGTGTGGGCTCACCCGGCTGCACGGCCACGTAATCGGCACCCATTTCCTTTGGCATATCTTAAACTCGGTGACGCTTTACTTGCTGCTGATGGG
>JAAERO010000277.1 GCA_024230315.1 Hyphomicrobium sp. | reverse complement strand
AGTTTTGTCGTTAATCTGCTCATGCTCACGGGCCCGCTGTTCATGCTGCAGGTCTATGACCGGGTGCTGGCCAGCCGCTCTGTGCCCACGCTCATTGCGCTGACGCTGCTGGTTGCAGGTTTGTTTACGTTCATGGGCTTGCTGCAGATTGTACGCGGGCGCATTCTGGCCCGCGTCGGCCAACGTCTCGATGACGAGCTGGGCCATCACGCCTTTGATGGCGTGATCGGCTTAGGGTTAGCCCCTGGCGCGGCCAGTCAAGTCCAACCCTTACGCGACCTGGATACGGTGCGTCAGTTTCTGTCCGGGCCTGGCCCCATTACACTGTTTGATCTGCCATGGTTCCCGCTTTACCTGGCGGTGATTTATCTGATGCATTTTGATTTGGGTCTGCTGGCTACCGGCGGCGGCATCGTGTTGGGGGGCCTTGCCCTACTCAATGAGTTTGTCACACGCGATCCGCTGGCCCAAGCGAGTAAACGCTCCACTGCCGCGCACGCGTTTGCCGATGAGGGCCGGCGCAATGCCCACGTCATTCATGCTCTTGGCATGCGCAAGGCTATGCGCACCCGCTGGCAGCAGCT
>JAAERO010000276.1 GCA_024230315.1 Hyphomicrobium sp. | reverse complement strand
TGCCATCACCTTGCCCGCATCCGCTGTCGAGATGCTGCGTGATCATCGCCGCACCCAGCAGATGCGCGATCGGCTGGAGCGGGGCCTGGGTGCGGCTCCCAAGTACGCCTTGGTGTTTCCCTGCCCGGTCACTGGCGACGCCATCTCGCCCAACAAGGTCACGCGCGAGTGGCGGACACTGATCGCCGACATGGGGCTGGGGCCAGTCACCTTCCACGCGTTGCACCACACGCACGCGAGCGCGCTGATCGCGGCCGGCGTCGACGTGGTGACGGTGTCGCGGCGGCTGGGCCATTCCAGCCCGTCGATTACGCTTAACGTTTACGCCCACTTATTCACGCCCGAAGACAAGGCGGCATCGGTCATCGAGGATGCGCTGGGACACCTGGGGTAGCGCTGACGGTACCAATTCGGTACCAGTTGGTCAGGGGCACTAACCGCAAGTCACTGAAAAGTCACAAGTCTATGTGGTGGGGAGGGGCCTAGCAACCGTACTGATAGACCGTGTTCCCGGCAACCAGCGTGCGCAACACCCGGCCTTGCATCTTGCTCTCGTCGAAGGGCGTGTTTTTAGAGCGCGAGCGCAGCTCGTCCTTGTTGACCACCCAAGGCTGGCCGAGATCGACGAGGATGACGTCGGCGATTGCACCTTTGACGAGGCGGCCCGCGTGCAAGCCAAGAAGTTTTGCAGGATTGATCGTCAGGGCCCTGACGATCGTCGGCAAGGGTAATTCACCTGAATGATGAAGGCGCAGCGCAGCAGGCAGCAGCGTCTCCAATCCGACCGCACCGTCGGTCGCTTCTGCGAAGGGGCGGCGCTTGTCGTCGGCGTCTTGGGGATCGTGACTGGATACGATGATATCGATCTCGCCTGAGGCAAGTCCCCGTATCATCGCAACACGGTCCTCGTCGCGTCGCAGCGGAGGGCGCACCTTATAAAACGTGCGATAGGGGCCGATATCATTCTCGTTGAGAGTCAGATGATTGATCGAGACGCCGCAGGTGACAGGCAGACTGTTGGCCTTGGCGGCGCGAACCACCTCTAGGCTCTCGGCGCAGCTGATGGTGGCAGCGTGATAGCGCCCTTTCGTCATCTCAACGAGGCGCACATCGCGCTCCAAAAGGATTGTCTCGGCCGCCTTTGATACGCCCGGCAGCGCAAGACGTGTTGCCACTTCGCCGGCATTCATGGCCACGTTCTGCGAGAGGTAGGGATCCTCGGTGTGATGCGCGATGAGCGCGTCGAAGTCGCGGCCGTAGAGCAGCGCATTGCGCATGACTCGCGTGTTGGCGACGCTTGATTTTCCGTTGGAGAATGCAATCGCGCCGGCCCGTTTCAACAGGCCGATCTCCGTTATCTCCTCGCCCTTAAGACCATTGGTCATGGCCGCCATTGTGTGGACGTGGACGATGGCGTTGTCGCGGGCGCGGCGTTGGATGAAGTCGACGAGGGCCACTTGGTCGATGACTGGGTTGGTATCAGGCATTACGACGATAGTGGTGACGCCACCCGCGGCGGCGGCAAGGCTTGCCGTCTTCAACGTCTCGCGGTGCTCGTTGCCGGGTTCTCCAGTATAGACTTGCGCGTCGATCAACCCGGGCGCCAGCACGTGGCCCATACAATCGACAACCTCGGCGCCTTCCGGTGCGTTGCGCCGCAGGTGCGGGCCGATGTCGGCGATCACGCCATCCTGAATGACAATGCCGCCGGGCTCGTCGCGGTTCGATGAAGGATCGACGAGGCGCGCGTTGAAGAAGACCGTGGGCCCGGTGTGCGTTGCGCCGTTGACGGTTCTGTTTGGGCTTTTTGTGTTGGCGTTCATCAGGTGGGCAGGTTCCGGGCGAGCGCTTCGAGCACAGCCATGCGTACAGCGACGCCCATCTCTACTTGATCGTGAATGACACTGCGCGAGTGATCGGCGACAGTGGAAGCAATCTCCACCCCCCGGTTCATAGGCCCCGGGTGCATGATGAGCGCATCCGGCTTGGCCCGGGCGAGTTTTTCGTCGTCGAGGCCAAAGAAGTGGAAGTACTCGCGCCTGGAGGGCACGTATGAGCCTAGCATGCGTTCGCGCTGCAGTCGCAGCATCATGATGACGTCGGCGCCCTCGACACCCTTCCACATGTCGGTAAATACCTCCGCTCCCAGGCGCTCGGATGCTGCCGGCAGAAGGGTGGAGGGAGCGATGATGCGCACGCGCGCACCGAGGGTGTTCAGGACGTTGATGTTGGAGCGGGCGACACGGCTATGAAGGATATCGCCGCAGATAGCGACCAGCAGGCCAGAGAGGCGCCCTTTGGCGCGACGAATGGTGAGGGCATCGAGCAGTGCTTGCGTGGGGTGCTGATGCGCGCCGTCTCCGGCATTGACGACCGAACAGTCGACCTTTTGCGACAGCAGCTCCACCGCACCAGCGGAGTGATGGCGCACGACGATGATGTCGGGGCGCATGGCGTTGAGCGTCATGGCCGTATCAAGCAGCGTCTCCCCCTTCTGCACAGAGGAGGTGGACACGTTCATATTCAATACGTCAGCGCACAGGCGCTTGGCGGCGAGCTCGAAGGAGGCCTGCGTTCTTGTCGAGGCCTCGAAGAACAGATTGATAAGGGTGCGCCCGCGCAGAACATCGCGCTTTTTTCCCGCTTGACGATTGGCGTCGGCGGCTTTGTCGGCGAGGTCGAGAAGAAAATTAATCTCGTTCGCGCTCAGCCCCTCACAGGTGAGGAGGTGGCGATGCGGGAAGTGTATTGTCTCGACTTTGGCAGCGGCGGTAGTCATTAAAGGTGTTTCTATAAGGGGAGTCTCGCCCTCCGGCAAGTGCTGCTTGTGCCAGATGCGTGCTTCGCCTCTTAGAACTAGTTAGCGTTAAGATTCTAAACAGCCGAATTGGGAGGAAAGGCGCCATGGCCGGGCCTTTCTCGACGCACGAGATAATAAACCAGCCGCCGCCACTCGAGGATGTGAACTTGTTCACCTCGGACACGGCGCTCCAAGAGGCTGTGAGGCGCGAAGGCGGCAGAGCCGCCGCCAAGCCACTGGCCGCTTTCGGCTTGGTCACAGGCTCTGCACAGGCGTTCGAGCAGGGGCGACTGGCGAACGAACACTTGCCCAAGTTGGAAACGCACGATCGCCAGGGGCGGCGTCGCGATATTGTCATTTTTCATCCCGCCTATCATGCCTGCATGGAGACGAGCTGCGCGGAGGGACTGCACTCTTCTGTTTGGGCGCATCTTGCGACGGGAGGAGGTTCACTTCCGCCCGATGCCAACGTAGCCCGTGCTGGCGCCTTCTATATGGCCACCCAGATGGAGGCTGGCCATTGCTGCCCCATCACCATGACGAATGCAGTTGTGCCAGTTCTGCTGTTGCAACCTGAGATCGCCGAGGAGTGGATCCCCAAGATTGTGTCGCGGCGCTACGATGCGCGCTTCGTGCCCGCAGACGACAAGATTGCCGTTACGATCGGCATGGGCATGACCGAAAAGCAGGGTGGTACGGATGTTCGCGCCAACACCACCAAGGCGGAACCGATCGGCGCTGGTGGGCCGGGCGCAGAGTACATAATCACCGGCCACAAATGGTTCCTTTCCGCGCCCATGTCGGATGCGTTCCTCGTGCTTGCGCAGGCGCCGGGCGGGCTCACCTGTTTTCTCATGCCCCGCTTTCTGCCCGATGGCAGCATCAACCCACTGCGCTTGCAGCGTCTCAAGTCCAAGCTCGGCAATAGGTCAAATGCCTCGTCCGAGGTGGAGTTTCATGGTTGCTGGGCATGTGCCATCGGCGAGGAGGGCAAGGGTGTCGCCACAATTATCGAGATGGTCACGCACACGCGATTGGACTGCGCTGTTGCGTCAGCCGGTCTCATGCGCTTGGCGCTAGCATACGCGATCCACCACGCCGAGTACCGCACGGTGTTCGAGAAAAAGTTGGTTGACCAGCCGTTGATGGTGCAGGTGCTGGCTGACTTGGCCCTCGATGTTGAAGGGGCGACCGCGCTTGCCTTCCGCCTTGCGCGCTCGTTTGACCTTGCAAATGACTCGCGCGCTTCTGCATGGCGGCGGCTGATGACTCCCATCACAAAGTATTGGGTCTGCAAGATCGCACCGGCCCTTGTTGCGGAGGCGATGGAGTGCCTGGGCGGAAATGGCTACGTAGAGGAGGCGCCACTCGCTCGTCTCTATCGCGAGGTTCCGGTCAACTCAATTTGGGAGGGGTCGGGTAACGTTATGGCGCTTGACGTGTTGCGCGTGCTGCAGCGCGAGCCCGAGGCGGCCGAAGTTGTGATGGAGGAACTTAGACAATCGGCGCAGGACGATGGGCGCTTGAGGTATGCACATGAGCGCATCCAAAACCTGTTGCACGAACCTGTTCTGCTTGATCAGCGCGGCAGGACGCTGGTGGAGGGGTTGGCTACGCTAGCGGCGGCAACAATACTCTTTGCGCATGCGCCGGCGCCCATCGCCGACGCGTTCATTGCGACGCGGCTCGGCGGTCGGATGCGGCAGACCTATGGTCAGGGACTGGAACGGGCCGACACGCGCGCTATTATTACGCGCGCGTCGCCAAACCAGGTGTGATCGCACGTTGCCCTTGCGTCACGTGAAGAGCCAAGACGATACGCCCCCGCGTCGGGCTAAGTCGGACATTTCCAAATTGAAGGAATCGAACACGTCGTGGGTGGCCGCGCTGGGCAGCCATGGAGCGCCGTCTTTTCGCTGTCGGTAGGGCAGCATGAGCTGCCGCCATGTCGCGGTGTCGAGCCGCCGTTCAGGCGAGATGCGCGGTGGTAGACGCCTCAGACCGTTTTGCCCTGCGAGCCAGGCATAGGCGGCCTGCCACACATTGAGCGGCGCGGCCATGTTGTGGCGCCCTTTAAGTTGAGTGATGGCCAGTATGCCCGCTTCGCGCGAATGCGGACCGATCTCAAGTGAGGCTACGTGCTCACTATCACGGCGCACGGAGAATAGGCGGCACTTGTCATCAGCAAGATGCTCTGCGTATTGATCGGCGCAGTTTTGCATGGCGCGCGCTTCGGCGAGGATTTCGCTGCGGTCGAGGAGCGGGATGAAGTCAAAGCCTTTCACTTTGCCACCCTTCAGCCACGCGTCTTCGATCACTCCAGGTGCGAGCTGCAAGACGAGCCGCGTGCGGTTCAGCCAACTCTTGGCGGCACAAATTGCGGTATCAAACGCGATCTCAGAGCGCCAGGGTACGACGATGAGGCCGTTGGCTTGTGTGTGCGTTGTACGCGAGTACCAGGCGTAGACCGCGAGCACACCGAAGAGCTGCTCGGGTTCACCTGCTTCGTTAAAGATCGATTTATCGGCGAGCCACAACGCGAAATCTTCATTACAGGCGCGCGTTGCGAACACGACAGTGTTGAGCTAGAAGGCGCTATAGGCGGGAGAGGCCGGTAAGCGGTTTGCTATACGACGGGCGAACAGCTCACCGCTAGGTAGGTCTTCGATCTGTTTCTGGAACGCCTCCGGCGGCAGTCGCCGCAACCAAAGCGGTAATTCGAGGAGGCGCGCCACCGATTTGAGCGCGGCACCTTCCTCAACTAACGTCGTCGCTCTGGCGCGCATATCGACGGGTCCGCGCTTCGTCGCCAGGGCATGAATCGCACCAGGAAAGACAGTTGCAAGATCTGCAAGGCGTGCCGATGAGCGCATTAACCGGCGTACTTCTCGCTGGGCCGGATAAGCAAAACTGGTGGCGAAACGTTCCAGCTCATCGCAGAGCTGCGAAAGCTCCTGCGTTCGCCGTGGATCCGTCGGCTGCTTCAGGGATTTCACGTTCTGCGGCATCGCAACTCAACAACCTGCGCCCTCGAAGGGACTTACCATCAGCACCTTCCACGGCACCTTCTCGAGACCCTCGTCGATTATTGAGGCACACGTAGGACTGGCGTCTCGATAAGAATGGAGATGGGCAGACGAGGGCTATTGTTCCAGGACGCGCATACGATCGAGTGCACCTTGCAGGATGATTGTGGCAGCGACCTTGTCGATAACCTCGGCACGGCGCTTCCTTGAGGTGTCTGCTTCGAGCAGAGCGCGTTCGGCAGCCACTGTCGAAAGCCGCTCGTCCCACAACAGAATGGGCAGTTCGGTGAGCGCATTGAGGTTTTTTGCAAACGCTCGCGTTGCTTGCACGCGCGGGCCGGCGGTACCGTCGAGGCTTATCGGCAAACCCAGTACGAAACCGGCGATGCAGTGCTCGGCGGCAATCTTTAGAAGCTGCGCGGCATCCTTGGTGAATTTCGACCGTTTGAGCACGGTGAGCGCGGAGGCGATGATGCGCGTCTCATCGGACAGCGCGAGACCAAGCGTCTTGGTGCCCGCATCGATGCCGATGAGCCGCGCCGCCGGCCGCAGGCGGGCTGAGAAGTTCTGGATGCTTTCCAGTGTCAGTCCGCGTGCGCCCATCGTCGCTTTTTTCCCCGCCGGTTCCGTCATTTGCGCTAGCCTGTTGTTGCTCGCCCCGCCTTCCTTATACTCCGTGCCGCCTTTCAAATTCCTAGCGGCTTCGAGGGTTTTTGAGCATGAAGATTGCTTGGTTTGGACATTCTTGCTTTCGCGTTGAGACGGGATCGAGCGTCGTCCTGATCGATCCCTTTCTCAAGGGCAATCCGACGTTTGAGGGCTCGGGCACGACGTGGGATGCAGCCACCAATGGTGTCACGCACGTCGCACTCACGCATGGGCACGACGATCACGTGGGCGATGCGCTCGAGATTTGCCAGACGAAAGGCGCCACGCTGTTTGCCGTGTGGGAGCTGGCCATGCATCTGGGCGGCAAGGATGCTGAGAAGCTCGAGCCGATGAACACTGGCGGCACGGTCAAAAGTGCGGACTTCGATCTGACAATGGTGCATGCGCGGCATTCGTCCTCATCGGGAGGCGTCTATCTCGGCAACCCGTGCGGCGTCATCCTGCGCGCGAAGGAGGGCAAGACCCTTTACCACATGGGCGACACGGAGGTTTTTGGGGACATGGCCCTAATCAACGCGCTGCACGCCCCCGATATCGGCATCGTCCCCATTGGCGACCGGTTTACCATGGGTGCGCGGTCCGCGGCACATGCGTGTAAGACGTTCTTTAATTTCAAGACGGTCTTTCCGGCCCACTACGGTACGTTTCCGATCATCGATCAGACCGCAGATACCTTTGTTGCCGAGATGAAAGGGCACAACGTCGTTGTGCCGAAGCTGGGGGAGGTGGTTACAGTCTGAAGCCCAAGAACCTGACGGCTTCAAGAAGGGTGTACGCGTGCAAAGTCGACGATCCCGGGCAAGGCGACGACTGCGGCACGCAAAGCCAGCGCCGCCCGCGTTCGCCCAGGGCAATACGGCGCTGGGTCTGTTTACAGCGACAACGTTTCTATCCGCTTTCTTGCTCTTCGCCATTCAGCCGCTGTCCGCCAAAATGGTGCTGCCCGTTTTGGGCGGCTCGCCGTCGGTGTGGGCGGTGGCCCTTTGCTTCTTCCAAGCAGCGCTTCTTACCGGCTACTGCTACGCCTATCTCTTGATGCGGTTGGTGCCGGTCGTGTGGACCGGGTCCGTACATATCTGTGTGGCGCTCCTGGCTCTGTTCGTTTTGCCCATTGGATTGCCTGAGGGTTGGACGGAGCCGCCACCCGGTGAGCCTTACCTTTGGCAGCTTGGGCTCTTTACCCTTGCGGTGGGTTTGCCCTTCGTCGCTGTCGCGGCCAATGCGCCGCTGCTGCAAGCCTGGTTTGCCAGAACAGGGCATCCGCACGCGCGCGATCCCTATTTCCTCTATGCCGCCTCAAACCTCGGCAGCCTCATTGCGCTCTTGAGCTATCCATTTGTGCTCGAGCCGGAATTCGGGGTGACAGCGCTCAGTAGCTACTGGGCGTTTCTGTTTATCGGTCTGGCAGTGTCACTTGCGGTGTGTTCTTCAGTCATGCGCAAAAATGTTGTGCGTGGCGATGAGCCGGCGGCGGCCAGCGAAGCAGTGTCACAGGAGCTGGTCCTCAAGGTCCCCACACCGCGCGATCGGCTCGGCTGGATCGGGCTGGCGTTCGTTCCGGCCGCACTTCTCACCGCGTTCACGACCCATCTTGCAACCGACATCGCCTCTGCGCCGCTATTGTGGGTGCTGCCGCTTGCGCTTTATCTCCTCACCTTCGTGCTCGCGTTTCGTGATACATTCATTGTCCCGATGCGCCTGCTTCTGGCCGCGCATCTAATCGCGGTAGCGTTCGCGCTGCTCGAGCTGTCGCAGGTGAAGCATGAGACGTGGACGCTGACGAGTGCAGCCGGCGTTGCGGTATTCTTTATCTCCGGGCTTGTTGCTCATCGCACGCTTTACGACATGCGCCCGCGCGCGCTCAACCTCACAGAGTTCTACCTATGGATGGCGTTCGGCGGCGTGCTGGGGGGACTGTTTGCTGCGCTCATCGCGCCCAAGTTATTCTCTGAGGTGTTTGAGTACCCGCTGCTCATTGCGCTCACCATGGCCTGCCGGCCCGGCGTCTTTGCGCCCAGAGCTTGGACTTGGCGTGAGCTGATTTGGCTAGGAGGAATGTCCGCGGCCGGCCTCGCATTGGTGCTTTTCGGGACGGAATGGGCCGCTGACCTCGGTCTCTGGTTCGGCGAGTGGGGCATCGCGTCAGCGCTCACGCTCTTATTTGCCGTCGTGATGCTTGCCTTCTGGATTTATCCCGCGCGCCAGTTCGTGGCTGCGCTCCTGATGTTTCTGGCCGTAGTGATGTTGCCCTCTGCGGTCAGACGGGCGAACGCGGAGCGCAGCTACTTTGGGGTCTATCGCGTGACGCAATCGGAAGAGGGCGATTACAATATCCTGCAACACGGCACCACGTTGCATGGCTCACAACGCATCCGCAATGAGGACGGCGAACTCATCGCCGATACGACGCCAGGCACCTACTATTATCCAGGCAGCCCGATCGAAAAATCGATCCGCATCGTGCAGGATACGCTGCATGTGACGGGGGAGGAGGGGCGCATAGGGATCGTCGGCTTAGGCGCAGGCTCGCTTGCCTGCTACTCGAAAAAGGGTGAGCGGTGGCGCTTTTACGAAATCGATCCCGTTGTCGTCGACATTGCGCAAAAGTCGAAACACTTCACGTTTCTCCTAAACTGCCTGCCGAAGGCCGATATCGTCGTGGGCGATGGGCGCATCACGATTGCAAAGGAGCCCGATAGCAGCTTCGATCTTCTTATCGTCGATGCATTTTCTTCCGACGCAGTGCCGGTGCATCTCATGACGGCGGAAGCCCTCAGACTTTATGCGCGTAAGCTGAAGGACAGTGGCGTCCTCGTGTTGCACATTTCCAACCGTCATCTCGACCTGGATCCGGTTCTGGAGGCGACGATGCCGCTGGTGCTTGAGCTCAAAGGACTCATTATCTCCGACCCGGCGCAAGGCGGCACCTATGCGCAGCTGTCTTCGACGATCGCGGTTTTCGCCAAGGACGCGTTTGCCCTCGACCCCTTCCGGGCCGTTCCCGGCGCGCAAGACTTCAAAAAAGGCGGGCTCGATCCTTGGACCGACGACAGCTCCGACATTCTAGGTTCCTTCCTATCGCGGTGGAGCGGTGGCTAAAGACAGCCGGGCCACATGAGTTGCGCGGCTGTCGCGCCGGGGCTAAGAGAGCGATCAATTGTGAGCCCACCTTTCATCAGCAGAACGGCGAGGGATTATGCAGGTCGACGAAGCGACCGTCTGGCGCATTGCGCGCCTTGCGCGCATTAAGATCACCGAGGCGGAGGCGAAGAGTCTTAAGACGGAGCTTTCCGGCATTCTCAACTGGGTGGAGCAACTCGACGAGGTCGACACATCCTCCGTCGAGCCGCTGACGCGTGTCGTCCCCATCGAGTTAAGGCAGCGCGAAGACAAGGTCACGGACGGCGAAATTGCCGACGAGATCGTGAAGAACGCGCCCATGATTGAGGACCACTACTTCGTCGTGCCCAAGGTGGTCGAATAGGGCTTATTCCGCGCTAAGAAATCCGTCGCAGCGGTGCCCGGAGATCCAAAACGAATGCTCTTGATTGGAAGTCGTTAAGTGACCGAACTCAACAAACTTACGATCGCGGAAGCGCGCGAGGGGCTGCGCAAGAAACAGTTCTCCGCAACCGAGCTGACAGAATCCTTCCTCGCCGCCATCCAGGTCGGCAATGATGGTCTCAATGCCTACGTTTTGCCCACCCCCGAAGTGGCGCTCGCCCAGGCCAAGGAAAGCGACCGGCGGTTGAAGGCGGGCGGAGCGCGTCCTCTGGAAGGTCTGCCGCTCGGCAACAAGGATCTGTTCTGCACGAATGGTGTGCGCACAACTGCTTGCTCCAACATCCTTGGTGATTTCAAGCCGGCCTATGAATCGACCGTTGGCGCCAACCTGTGGAACGCCGGCGCTGTGATGCTGGGCAAGCTCAATTGCGACGAGTTCGCCATGGGCTCATCTAACGAGACGAGCGCTTTTGGCCCTGTCGTTTCGCCGTGGCGACGCAAAGGCGAGGACGGCACATTGAAGCCCGACAAGCTAGTGCCAGGCGGCTCCTCGGGTGGCTCGTCGGCGGCGGTTGCCGCCGATCTGTGTCTGGCTGCGACCGGAACAGATACCGGCGGCTCCATCCGCCAGCCCGCCGCGCTGACCGGCACCGTCGGTATGAAACCCACGTATGGGCGCTGCTCGCGCTGGGGGATTGTTGCGTTTGCCTCTTCGCTCGACCAGGCCGGGCCTGTCGCGAAAACCGTGCGTGATGCTGCGGCCCTGTTGAAGGCGATGGCCAGCTACGACCCCAAGGACTCCACGTCCGTTGATGCGCCTGTTCCCGATTACGAGGCTGCTCTTTCCAAAGGCATTAAGGGACTGCGCGTCGGCGTGCCGAAAGAGTATCGCGTTGAGGGCATGTCCAAGGAGGCAGAGGAGCTGTGGAGCCGCGGCGTTGACTGGCTCAAGGCTGCCGGTGCCACCATCCATGACATTAGCTTGCCACACACCAAGTACGCGCTACCGGCCTACTACATCGTGGCTCCCGCAGAGGCCTCGTCCAATTTGGCACGCTATGATGGGGTTCGGTACGGCCGGCGTGTCCCCGGCAAGGACGTCATCGATACTTACGAAAACACCCGCGCGGCAGGCTTTGGCCAAGAGGTGCGCCGGCGCGTCCTGATCGGTACCTATGTGCTTTCGGCGGGTTACTACGATGCCTATTATCTGAAGGCGCAGAAGGTGCGCTCCCTCATCAAGAACGACTTTGATCAAGCATGGAATTCGGTCGACGTGGTGTTGACGCCGACGACGCCGGAGCCCGCGTTTGCCTTCGGTGAGAAATTGGGCGATCCCATTGCGATGTATTTGGAAGACATCTTCACCGTAACGGTGAATATGGCCGGGCTGCCGGGCATTTCGGTGCCAGCGGGACTGTCGGGCCAGGGCACGCCTCTAGGTCTCCAGTTGATTGGCAAGCCATTCGACGAGGCGACCTTGTTTCGCGCCGCACTTGCGATCGAGGATGCTGCTGGGCGCTTCCCTCCGCCACATCGCTGGTGGGAGGCCGGTGGCGAGAAGGCACCGGCGTCGAAGGCAGGCAAGAAGGCGGGGCCTAAGAAAAAGTCGGGAGGCAAAGAGAAATGACCGAACGCGCGGCAAGAGACTGCTCCGACATGAGTGAGGTGCGCGGTGAGATCGATCGCGTCGACACCGCCCTCGTCGATCTGATCGCGGAACGCTTCGAACTTGTGGACCGCGCCTGGCAACTCAAGACCAGCCCCGGCGACGCCTACGTGCCCTGGCGCGTTCAGCAAGTCATCGACAAGGTGAAGGCGCGTGCCGAGCAACGGGGCCTGCCGCCGGAGCTCACCGAAGCGCTGTGGCGGCAGATGATTGGCTGGTTCGTCCAGTACGAAGAAGAGAAATTGCGCCGTCAGATCGAGGCAAGTGGCGGCGAGGGCGCGTGATGGAGGTCAATGCGTTCGATCCCGCTACGCTGATTTTGATCGCGCTCTTAAATCCAGCCGTGATTGTTGTCGCCGTCGTGATGGGCCGGCGCGCCGATCAGTGGCAAAAGCTGATCGTTGCCGCATTCGCCGCCTCTCTGGCCGGTTTTAGTCTTTATTGGATCGTCACCACGCTAGGGTTTCTGCCGGTACATGCGCTGGGTGGCGAGGCCGGCATCGTGCTGCTGCAGTTCCTGTTCGGTCTCGTCTGGGCCGCGATTGCGTACGCGAGCCGCCGATGAGTGGGGTTGGCGCCAATCTGAGATAATTTTCGAAAACAGGAACGCAATTTTGCGAAGCTAGCAAAAACCGCAACACAAAATCAGAACGCGGCAACTTTCAGAGTAGGCTTCTGGATTGGAATGACCTGGCCGTTGCAATCGCGACAAAGTTCATAGCCAATTCTCCATTTTGCGAACCGGCATCAACAATCTCGCTATGACACATCGGCGAACGCGCTCGCCGCACGGCAGCTAATTGTAGGTCGCTGGAGGTCGCGCACGGAGGGCCTTTTGCTGATGCGATCCGGCAACGCATTGGTATTAGACGCGCCGCTACCCATTGCGCGCACGGACAAATGCCCCCACAAGATCGTAGGGCCCTGTCGGCTGGGGGGAAACAATGCTGCGAGGCTGGCTTAGAAGGGCGTTGTGCGCCGCGTTGATGACGGCCGTCGCCGTCGCCGGCGCGGGTGCGCATGCAAAGGACGTGCGCATCAAAGTTGCGCTCGCCAAGGACCCGCTTGTTTATCTCGAAGGTCTGAAGGGCAGCAATGAGCGCTACAAGGCGCCAAGTGAACTCGATCCCCGCTACACCATCGCCCTCTACGTCAACGCGGCCACGCGGGGCCCTTGGCGCCAACGTATGTGGGTTTTGCAACGCGATGGCATTGGCGGTGCGTGGCGCCTTTCGCTATGGGACAAGAAGCACTGGCGTAAGGCAAAGTTCAGCAGTGGCGAGACACCGCCCTACAGTTGGCTTGTATCCACGGGGCGCGGCTATCGCGGGCAGAAGTTTTCCGGTCCGACGCCAATCGGCGTCTTTGCGCTCGACGAACGCAAGTGGCGTTACGGGCGCGGCTATACGGCGCCGGGAATGGTCCACACCATGTATATCGACTTCCACTATTCCAGCGGCCGGCGCTCGGGCGTCGCCTTCCACGGCACCACGACCCGGCGTTACCGGCGCCTGGGTACGAATGACTCCCATGGCTGCATTCGCATGAAGAAGAAGAATGCGCTGGCCATGTACAACCGAATTACTGGGCGCGACGGCGTGTTGGATAAAGGCGAGAGATGGGGCGAGGTGCCGCGCTATTGGAAGGAGCAGCGTGGGGCTAAGCGTTGGCGCTATACGCGCGATGGGACGCCCCTCCCCGTCGAAGCGCCAGTCGAGGACGTTGCGCTCGTTGAGGTCGGCGCGCCGTTGCCAGCGGGGGGAATTATGGCGGCAGCGGCAGCGGAAGCTCTGCCGGCCGGGGCAGGCGATGCCTCTCCGAATGCGGACGTTCTGACCAAGACAGGTTTCCGCGCCATTGCAGTGATCTTCAAGGATTAACGCGGGTTCCCGGGTTGCCCGAAAACAGCCACTTCTTTGGAGCCAAGTGGCTCGGAGCGGGCGTCAGTACCTGGCGCCAGACAGGGGACCAGCGTAATGCCCGAGTTGAGTGAAATTCACGTACCCGCAGCCACGGGAACGTTTGTGGTTCCTCGAGGTGTCACCATCGTCGGCACGGTTTATTTTGACGGTCAGGTGTTGGTTGAAGGCACGGTTGACGGCGGTGTGCGCAGCCCGACCGTTCAAATCGCAGCGAGAGGTAGCGTCGAGGGGACGGTCGTGGGCGAGCACGTCGTTGTCCTCGGAGAGGTCAACGGATCGATATACGCAAAGGATCTGATCCTCAGGACCGCTTGCACGGTGGAAGGTCAGATCTACCATAACGCTCTGGTGCTGGAGAACGGTTGCTACTTTGAAGGCAGGTCAAGGCGGCACAGCAATCCTGTTGGCATGGCGCCCGATCTTTGATGGCCCCCAATCCTTGATGGCGAGTGCGTGAGGTTGCCGTTCAATTACGTTAATGTGGCCGTTGGATAGAACGCTCTGATGTATTCCCATTTGCTCTGTTCTAAGAAATTGCGTTGATGCCAAGGGTGCCTTGGTATTGGGTCTCGTTCGTACCTGCGCTTAACCGCTGACCGAGCTTATTTCCCAATGATGGCAACCTCCACGACAGGCCGGCCATTTGTCGACCGCTGGCTGGTCCTGATCGTGTCCTGCCTCGGTGCCTATGTGGTGGCGTCGAACACAACTGCCGTGATGACGGCGTTGCCGGAAATCAGGGCCAAACTCGATCTTGGTACTCTCGCCACGCAGTGGGTCGTCAACCTCTACATGCTGTGCTCGGCGGTCCTTGTCGCCATCATGGGCCGGTTCTCAGACATTTTTGGCAAGTTGAACGTATTCGTGCTGGGCCTGTGCGTATTTGCAGCCGGCTCCATTGCGATCTTGATTGCTGACGACATCATCCCTTTGATGATCGGACGTGTCGGCCAGGGTGTCGGTGCGGCAGCCTTGATGGGCGCTTGCATTGCACTGGTGGATGTGACGACGGAGAAGTCGAAGCGTGCTCTCGCGCTTGGCATTTGGGCGGGATTGGTTGCATTTGGGCTCGGCGCTGGCCCGCTCATCGCCGGGGCTCTCATCGAGGCGATAAGCTGGCGTGCCGTTTTTGCAATCGATGTGGTTTTTCTTGCTATTGCGGCGGTACTTTGTTGGCGCATCGCAAGGCTTGAATTGGTCCCGCCCGCAGAGTGCAGCACAAAGCCTGTCGACTATCTCGGAACGGGCCTCATGATTGTCACCTTGGCGCCTTTCGTCTACGGCTTGAGCGATGCTCATGTAGCAGGTTGGGCGTCCGTTCAGACGCTAGGCCTGTTTGCAATCTCTATCGCCGGAACGGCAGTGTTCGTCATACGCGAGCGTGTCGCTGTTGAACCGCTCGTTTATTTTCGCTTCTTCCGGCATCCCTGGTATCTCGCCTCGACGCTCGGCATCTTCGTCAACGGCTTTGCGCTCTTGAGCGTGCTCTACTTCTTCAATCTGTATGCTCAATCGGCGGGCGGGCTCGGCTTTACAGCCTTTGCGGCGGGCGCGGCAATTCTTCCCTATGCGGTGACTTGCTTCCTGTTGTCGATCACCCTGCCACGCATGCTCAGCAAGACAACAATGAGATGGCCCATTACGATTGGCATGCTTTTGATTGCGGCCGGTCTGTGGTTGTTGTCACAGACGACAGCCGAAATGACCTATGGCGATTTGTGGTGGCGGCTGATTTTCGTTGGCGCTGGAATGGGTCTGACCTATCCGCTGTTTCCCATCGTCGGTCTGCGCGCACTTCCCGACGAGCACGCCGGCCAGGGTTCGGGCGTCATCAACATGTGCTTTTATATGGGGCTGAGTGTTGCCCTTGCGGCGGGCGGAACCGTGCTGGGGAAGATCCGTCAAGAGGCCGTGGCCACGACGATAACCGGTCTTTCTGATGCGCCGGAAAACGCCCTGCAATGGGTGCGGGACCTGGCGCATGGTTCGGGAAGCCAGCTCAAACAGGCGTTGGCTCATTTTAGTGCCGCAGGTGGAGCTCAGATCGAGCACACTTTGCGCACCGTCGGGGCCAGTGCGTTCTCTAGCGTCATGACTCTATTCATGATCTTGGCGCTTATCGGTGCTGCGACGAGCTTCTGGCTTATCAGGCCGCACCCAGACGAAGTCGTTGCGCCTCATCCTGGCAAGCAGGGCTAGCGAAGGGATTGCGATGCTCGGGCCCCTGCGATAACGAGAGCTCTCAAAAGGAGCGAGCCCATGCAGGACAAGGTCAAGGCCACCACCAATACCAACCTCATCGAAGGTGCGACGGGCGAGTGGGAGATCATCGTCGGCCTGGAGGTACACGCGCAGGTGGCCTCGGCGTCGAAACTTTTCTCGGGCGCCTCGACCGCGTTCGGCGGCGATCCGAATAGTCATGTCTCGCTTGTCGATGCAGCGATGCCCGGCATGCTGCCCGTCATCAATTCCGAATGCATCGCACAAGCCGTGCGCACGGGGCTGGGCATTAAGGCAGAGATCAATCTGAAAAGTGTGTTTGATCGTAAGAACTATTTCTATCCCGATCTGCCGCAGGGGTATCAGATCAGCCAGTACAAGCAGCCGATCGTGGGTGAGGGCGAGGTCGAGATCGACGTTGACGGCGAGGCCATGAAGGTCGGCATCGAGCGGCTGCATTTGGAACAGGACGCGGGCAAGTCGATTCACGACCAGCACCCTGAATACTCTTACGTCGATCTCAACCGTTCGGGCGTTGCGCTGATGGAGATCGTTTCCAAGCCCGACATGCGCTCAGCTAAGCAAGCGCAAGCATATGTCACCAAGCTGCGCACCATCTTGCGTTATCTGGGAACGTCCGACGCCGACATGGAGAAGGGCAATTTGCGCGCTGACGTGAATGTCTCGGTGCGCAAGCCTGGCGACGAACTCGGGACGCGCTGCGAGATTAAGAACGTCAACTCCATCCGCTTCATCGGCCAGGCGATCGAGGTGGAGGCGCGTCGCCAGATCGATATCATCGAGGACGGCGGCACGATTGATCAGGAAACGCGGCTGTTCGACTCGGTCAAAGGCGAGACGCGCTCCATGCGCAGCAAGGAGGAAGCGCACGACTACCGCTACTTCCCCGATCCCGACCTTTTGCCGCTCGAGATCACGCAGGAATACGTCGACGATCTGGAGCGCGGGCTGCCAGAAATGCCCGACGAAAAGAAAGACCGCTTTATGCGCGACTTTGGCCTCTCCGACTACGATGCCGGCGTGCTCATCGCCGAGCGTGAGAAGGCTGACTACTTCGAGAAGGTGGCAGAGGGCCGTGATGGAAAGTTTGCCGCTAACTGGGTGATCAACGAGTTGTTCGGGCGCCTCAACAAAGAAGGACTATCGATCGCGGCCTCACCCGTCTCGGCGGCGCAGCTGGGCTCTATCGTCGGCCTCATTGCATCCGAAACCATCTCGGGCAAGATCGCTAAGGACCTTTTCGAGATCGTGTGGTCGGAGGGTGGCGATCCGGCCGAGATCGTCGAAAAGCGCGGCATGAAGCAGGTCACCGATACGGGTGCCATCGAAAAGACGGTCGATGAGATCATGGCAGCTAATCCCGATAAGGTGGAACAAGCCAAGGCGAAGCCGAATCTTATGGGCTGGTTCGTTGGTCAGGTGATGAAGGCGTCTGGCGGTAAGGCCAACCCCAAGGCCGTCAACGAGATCCTGAAGAAGAAGCTGGGGATCTGAGGACAAGGTTTAGTCGTGGCCGACATTCACAAGCATGAACCCGCCGAGGGTGGCGGCGAACGTTCGGAGTTGGAGATCTTCCGGCGGCAGTGGGACCTTTACCGCAAGATTATCGACAATGATTATTTTCACGGCGCAGACGTCTACCCCGTCCTCAACCGGTATTTGAAGGAAGAGATTCAGGGGCCGTTTCGATTCCTAGATCTGGCATGCGGGGATGCGAGCGGTATCGTCGGTACGTTAAAGGGCACCCAGATCACGCACTACCATGGTGTGGATCTGTCGTTGCCGGCGCTGGAGCTGGCCGAGCGCCAACTGCAAGTGCTTCCCTGCGCCACCAAACTGGAGCACGCCGACTTCACAGACGCAGTCAAAGGTCAGGCGCACGCCCCCGATGTTGCTTGGTTCGGTCTCTCGCTGCATCACATTGCGACGCCAGGGAAGCGGGACCTGATGTGCGACATTCGAAAACTGATCGCAGCCGAAGGTGCCTTTGTCATCTACGAACCAACGTTGCGCGATAACGAGGACTTACTGGCCTATCTGGATCGGTTCGACACATTGGCACGCAGCACTTGGACAGCTTGCACGCCCGAAGAGCTGGATATGGCGCTGGAGCATGTGCGCTCGTGCGATCTTCCAGAAACGGGCAGCGATTGGATCAGGCTGGGCCGCGAAGCCGGGTTTTCTAAAGGAGAAGAGCTGCTCAGGGCGCCGACGGACCTCTTCAGGATGTTCGCCTATCGGGTCTAGAGCAAGATCGTTATTGATGGGATCGCTCAAGCCTTCGCCGGGGAGGTGTCGGGAAAGAACGTGAATCTTACTCTGAATCAAGAGCAAGATCAGGCTCTAGGCGCGGTGGTGCTTCCTCTTCGACGGAATTATGACATTGCTGCGTTTACTGAGGACCGAGTAACTTGACACTCGTTCCTGGCGAACTACATGTCACGGTCGAAGTCCCAACTCGAGTGGACCCAGGGGCACCCGATGCTTTTCCGAGACACGAATGCTGGCTATGGGCTCGTGACGCGCCTCATGCACTGGGTGATGGCGATTGGCGTCGTCGGATTGTTTGCGCTGGGACTGTGGATGGTGACACTGAGTTACTACAGCCCCTGGTACGTGACGGCGCCCGACATCCATCGTGGCGTCGGCATGCTTCTGCTCTTCCTTCTTGTATTGCGTTTCGTTTGGCGGCTCGCCAATCCCAAACTTGACGATTCCGAGCTGTCTCCGTTCGAGCGCAAGGCCTCCGCAGTCGTTCACTGGGGCTTCTACCCTTTGTTGCTCGCTCTCATGCTGAGTGGCTACTTGATCTCCACCTCGGACGGCCGGCCCATCGACGTTTTCGGCTGGTTCTCCGTGCCGGCGTTGATAAAAAATCCAGGTCTTGAAACACCAGCGGGCGAGGTCCACGAGATCCTCTCGTATGTAACGATAGCCGTCGTCATTCTGCACGCAGCCGCATCCTTCAAGCACCATTTTATTGACCGCAGCCGCATTCTGACACGCATGTGGTCCGGTCCTCCCACCAACTGACAGCAACCCGCCGACGGAGCCGATCCCATGAAGCTTGTCC
This sequence comes from Hyphomicrobium sp., assembly GCA_024230315.1. GTDB lineage: Bacteria > Pseudomonadota > Alphaproteobacteria > Rhizobiales > Hyphomicrobiaceae > Hyphomicrobium_A. Next base: position 988 of record JAAERO010000276.1, on the reverse strand, counting down.
CCTTGTCCATCGCCGCGACGCTTCTTGCAGGCGCATTTGCGCTGTCTAGCTCCGCCACTGCGGACAGTTATGTGATCGATACCGATCGCTCACACGCCGCAGTCACTTTCCGCATCAAGCACTTGGGATTTAGTTGGCTCAACGGACGTTTTGACGACTTTAGCGGCACTTTCACCTTCGATGAGAAGAACCCGGAGAACTCGATGGTGAACGTCGAGATCGACACCAAAAGCGTGAACACCAACCACGCCGAGCGCGACAAACATCTTCGCGGCAAGGACTTCTTCGATGTATCGAAGTACCCGACCGCGACGTTCAAGAGCACGGGCGTGAAAATAAATGGCGACAAGGCGACGATCACAGGCAACCTAACGCTGCACGGTGTGACGAAGAAGATCGAGATTGAGGCTGAGGCCGTCGGCGGAGGCAAGGATCCGTGGGGCGGTTACCGGCAGGGGTTCACCGGCACGACCAAGATTGCGCTCAAGGATTTTGGGATCAACTTCGATTTGGGCCCGGCGGCACAAGAGGTAGACATGACGTTCGACATCGAAGGAATCCGCAAGTAGTCCGACGAGGCGTCAATGTCGTTGACCTCAGCCGTCAATTATCGGCGGGATTGAGCGGCCCTGGCGCTTCGCCAGGCGCGTTCTCGGATGCGAACGGATCAGGATCGCCAGGGTCGGGCTCATAGGGGTCGGCGAGGGGGGAGGGCGCTTCGGCGTCCGGCGCCTCCAGCGGCTCCATGCCACCTTGGTCTTCCTGGGCGAGTGATGGCTGCATCGCAATAAGCGGTGCAAGAGCGCAAATGAGAACGCCAAGCCGATTCTTCATAGCCGTTGCCTCCAATGTACGCATCCGGTGAAGACCGCCTTGCGGGATGACTAAGACGTAGTTCTTCTTAAGCGTGGTTTTCGCGTTGGGAGAATGAGTAGTGGGTATGTCTGGGGATGATTTTGATCGACGGTTTGACGTCGTCGCTGAAACG
>JAAERO010000275.1 GCA_024230315.1 Hyphomicrobium sp. | reverse complement strand
GATAGTGTGTAAATAAAAGTTTGTGATGCGCCCATTGGGTGGTCCGGTATTGAAGTTGGTGTAAGGTTGGTCCCAGTGCAGGGCGTGTTAGAGGGACCTTCTGGAAAATCCAAACGATCGAACGAAAAAAAAGACGCTGGTCAGCTAAGACCAGCGTCTCTAACTCGCCACTGTGTCCGGGGGGGACGGACAGGCCCAAAAGGGGGGAAGAGGGCACTCCACGAGGGACGTCGGAGCGTAGCGAAGTTCTAGCCTAATTTTTTATCATTGCATGATCAACTGATTTGTTCCGACCCAGTTGATAAGTCCTGCTGATGTCTTGGCCCTTCGTCGGACAAGCATCGATCAATTTCTGTAACAACGCTCGCACCGATCCCGCGACGATGACACGCTAACACTCTGTAATTTCAGGAGAAGGAAGAAGTCTCCGATCACAATCCGCGTTCGAGCGCTCGTCGTAAATAATTCGCAATTGCGCACTGCACAATCTTCCATATTAATTTCGCCGCCGGGGGGACCGACCGCAGATCAATTCGAGGGATGTTGGATCTGCTGTGGAGGACCAATCTCTTGCTCCCGGGGGAAAGGGATTGGTCCTCATTCTCATTTCAGCACAGCGCTAAGTTTCTGCCGCGCGGGTTTGGATCTACTTTCACCTGCCCAGCCGTCTCCCAGACGGTACGACAGGTTCATCCCGATCGACCTCTCGAACCCGAGAGAGATCGGCGGCGAAATGTGAGAGCTGCTGCATCAGCCAGGTCTGGCGAGTGCAGCATGTCCGCTTTACCCCCGATACTGTTGTAAAACTCCTATTGAGATCGCCAGCGAACAGTGATTCCGTCGTTTGACGTTATGGCGACGGAGGCATTGCGATGATGGGGCGGCGGGAACAGGGCCAAGGCCAGTTTTTCTATG
>JAAERO010000274.1 GCA_024230315.1 Hyphomicrobium sp. | reverse complement strand
GATCTGGAGTTGAGTGTTAAAGCTGTTCATCGTTTTTTCCTTTCGTGTTATGTTCTTATTATACAGTAGTTATCGGCGTTGTCAAGGGGCAATCTTTAGTTCATCAAAGTTTTTTTCAATGAATTTGCACATGGCATTCCAACGTGGTGCGGATACATTAGCAGGAACTTCCCCACCATAAACCCAGATGTTGATCATTTTAATCATGTGTTTGCTCTTTCTCATGTCTTCCATTATACTATATATATCGGCATTGTCAAGGGCTATCATGAGTTTATTTTATTTATTTTACTGGCTGGCTGGCTGGCTGTAAACATGATCAGCTTACATCGGCTGATACATTTGGCACGGCATTTGCAGTGAGCATTTGACGTAACTCGTTGGTATCAAAGGACTTAGGGTTGGCGGGGGGCGCCCCTCGCGACCTAAACCCTTACGGGCAAAGGACTTACGTCAATCCCAGATCTCGGACAGCATTTCGCCGTCCTTCTCTACGCGCCGCATCTGGAGTACAGGCACACCGCCATACCCTTCGGGATGACCACCCGAAACGGTATGCGCTCCGCGCTTGCGGAGGTTCGCCCACGCCTGCTTGGGAGACTTCCCAAACGCAACGCTGCGCGTGGTGAAGTAACCGAACCTGCCGAAGCACTCAACGTCTGAAACGATAACTTTGAACATAATGAAAATCCTAAAAAGTGTTGTGAAATTTGTATTG
>JAAERO010000273.1 GCA_024230315.1 Hyphomicrobium sp. | reverse complement strand
TTGCCACTGTCTCAGGAGATGGCCGGGCTTATGGCTTCCTGGGCAATGGCACCGTCATCAACTCCGGCCTAATCCAAGCAACCGTTGGCAGCGGCGATGCATGGGCCATTTATTTTGAGGATGACGCTCCCAACGCGCTGACCTTAGACCCTGGCTCGCTGATCATCGGGCGCATTCGTCTTGGAGATGGCGCTGATACCATAACGTTTCAGAACCAGGTCAGTACGGTGTTGACCTTTGATGATGACGGCAACGGCGTGCCCGAGGAGATTCATACCAACGGTTTGCCCTATGTCATGAGTGGCACCTCTGTTGCCGTGCTTGATCCAAGCGCGTTCAATCAGCATGACGAAATGCTTTCCGATTTGACCAGCGGCATCTTAAATTCCGTGCACGCGCGCTTGGCGGGGGGCGCCGCTCCGCTCGTTGTGCCCCAGGCCGTTGGCAAAGGCTTTGTCGAACCTATGATCCGCACCGATACGGCCGTGTGGGCACAAGTGTTCGGCGGCTGGCGCAGCCAGGACAACACCGGCCCAATCAATGGTGCCGATCATAACCTCGTGGGTGGGATTGCCGGCGTT
>JAAERO010000272.1 GCA_024230315.1 Hyphomicrobium sp. | reverse complement strand
TTGAAAAAAACTTTGATGAACTAAAGATTGCCCCTTGACAACGCCGATAACTACTGTATAATAAGAACATAACACGAAAGGAAAAAACGATGAACAGCTTTAACACTCAACTCCAGATCGAAGACATGTACGACCAAGACGACTATTCCTACTGGGCATTGCTGGAATACTGCGAACACCGTAAAGCAGACGAGGTCGCTCAGGATCTCCATTGGGAAAATGTCTGGATGGAAATCAACAACGAGTACCAAGATAATCAGCCACAACCGTGGTAATTTACTTGACAAGGGCATCAACCTACGCTAAAATGGAGATATAATCCAATGGACAACTAAAACGGGCAGGACGAAAAGTTCACTAAGGATCGCTAAGACCCGTTAGCGTGTGGAAGCTCCGATGAGCGTATTACTAGAAACCGCAACACAAGCAGAGGAACTGAGAATGAAAGTCGGAAACTGAAGGCGATGCCGCCCACAATGGGCCTGACAGCGGCAGCGTGGAGAGAACCACGATAAAAAACCGAGACTCTTTTTTTTTCAACAACCACAGACAGAGAAATCAACACTATGAAGACTTTACAAGCAAAACCAGCTCGCACCGTTCGCGTTATCCTCAACACCGCTAACCGTGATCGCCACCAGTGGGCGAAGATCGTGGAGGGCAGCAAAGTCCTCCACACCGGACAGCCTCGCTATATCAAGCGGGTTGCCAAGAAGAAATTTAACTTAGACCTTATGTTCTAATGTTGTTGTGTTGTTGCGAAGATGCGGGGTAGGTGGTAAAGGTAGACTCTGATCATGATCAGACAGTACGCCGATGTAATGCAGTCCACCACCCCGCTTCTTTGTTTTCCCTAAGTCCTTTGCCCACAAGGGTTTAGGACCGGCGGGGCGGCCCCCGGCAGCCGTAAGTCCTTTGATACCAACAACTTACAACTATTCTCTAAAAATATCAGAATTTGTGTTGTCAAGGGGTTGACATGCCGATATATATAATAAGGAGATAAAAGATATGCAAGTTTTAATTATGGGTGCGGCGGTGGTGGT
>JAAERO010000271.1 GCA_024230315.1 Hyphomicrobium sp. | reverse complement strand
GCCGCCAGCACCCGAGGTCTTCATTCCAGCACTTGCTGCGTGGCCACCTTCGCAGCCTCGGCTTGCTCCGGCGCCAACGCAGCATCTAGCCGATGAAGCCGCCATGAACTAACATGCCGCCTGGACTACTCCGTGGGGGCTGGTCAAGCACTGCTCTGCACACGGTCTCCGCAAGGCCGCCGCTACGTCACTTGCCGAAGCCGGTGCGAGCGGAGACCAGCTTATGGCGTGGTTTGGTTGGAAGTCGCTGCGGCAGCCAGAGCATTACACGCGTGCCGTCAATCAGAAGAATCTTGCGGCGAGCGTCGTGCCCCTGCTCGGGAGGGCCAAAGATGGAACATAAGTGTCCCACTTTCGAAGCTAAGCGGTGTCCCACCTTCGTTAAGGCGCTGAAGTTATCCGGTTTTGAAAGGGGGGTGGTGGGCCCGGCAGGACTCGAACCTGCAACCAGACGGTTATGAGCCGCCGGCTCTAACCATTGAGCTACGGGCCCGCCAGCCTCGGGCGCGGCCTCTATACCAGAGTTAGCGCCCGTCCTGAAACGGCCGTATCGAGGCCGATAATCGCCCTACACCCCCTACCCGGACTTATGAACAATTCGGAGTCGAAGATGCGTATTGGAACTTTCATTCTTGCCCTTCTGGTCGCCGGGTCTGTCCTGGTCGCCGCGTCGTTCGCGGCTGAGGCCGATGACAATGAGCTGCAACGCTCGATTGCTGTCTCCGCCAGCGGCTCTGTTGCTGTCGAGCCCGACATGGCCCGCATCACAAGCGGCGTGACGAGTGAAGGCGACAAGGCCCAGGAAGCTTTGTCGCTTAATTCGCAAGCCATGAAGGCGGTCATTGCGGGCCTAAAGGCCGCCGGTATTGCGCCCAAGGACATTCAAACGTCTTCCTTCCGCATCGATCCACGCTTCACGCGTGCGCAAGACGGCCGTCCGTCGGTCATCGACGGGTACCGGGTCACGAACCAAATTCAAATCACGGCACGCGACCTGGACCGCTTGGGTGAGGTCCTGGACCAACTGGTAAAACTTGGCGCCAATCAGATGGTCGGGCTGGCATTCGAGGTCAGCAAGGCGGAGGCCTTGCGCGATGAAGCCCGCAAGGACGCTGTCGCCAATGCCTTGCGGCGCGCCAAACTATACGCCGCTGCGGCGAGCGCTCAGATTGGGGAGGTGCTGAGGATCTCGGAGGGCGCCGGTGGCGGCGGTCCGCGTCCCGTCGCGATGAGCATGCGGGCAGAGGCGGTGCCGATCGAACGGGGTAGACAGACGCTTCAAGCCAATGTCACCATCACCTGGGCCTTAGTAGATTAGTAGAGTAGTGCCCGCCAGCCGCCGGTCTCATTAGAGCCGGACCACGTCCACCTTACCCGAAAGGCATGAGGCCCCCGGCTGACACTCCCAATCGGCGTAGTTGCGCATCTCGCCTTCGCAACGCAGGCGGCGCAAGCGCGCTAAGTCGATCGTTGCCGCGACCCACTGCGGCTCGTTGATGGTACCCTCGGCGAGCGTGCCGTCATCGGACATGATCTGTTCGGATGGCACATAGAGTCCAGCCGCTCCGGCATTGTGGTCGACGGCCGGCGACCATAACGCATCGCCGATGGATGGGCTGAGGACAGTGGCCACCTGGTTCTCAAGTGCACGCGCACGCGCGCTGGTTCGAACGCGATGATAGCCCGAAATGCGCTCGGTACAAGAGGGGATCAAGATCACTTCCGCTCCCGCTTCCGCCATGCCGCGGACCAGCAGCGGAAACTCGCTATCATAGCAGATGGCAATACCGATTTTGCCGAGTGCGGTTTCAAAGAGCCGTATCGGGTGGCCTGGCCTGATGCCCCAATCGCGCTCAAACGGCGTCATGATCAGTTTTTCCTGCACACCGGCGCTGCCGTTCGGCGTGACAAGTTGAGCCGCATTGACGTACTGACCATCACCTTTTCGCAACGGCCCGCTGCCCACGAGAATATGGACCTTGTGTTTGGCCGCGAGGTCTTGATGAAAAGCGACGCGCTCGCGGGCCAAGTCGGCGACGGACTTGAGCGTCTCCTCAAGGTCGCCTGAGACCTCTGGCCCAAAGGTGGCGGCCTGCTCAATCGCGGCGTATTCGGGAAAGACGAGGAGCTCAGCACCCGTCGCCGCGCCCTCTTGGACCCACCGGGCGATCTTATGGCGCCAGGCCGCCAGCGAATCCGGCCGATCAATAGGATACTGTGCGGCTGCAACTTTGAGGGTTTTGCGTTCAGTCATCGCATTGGCGCCTTTGTGCCGCTGAGCAGGGACCGCTAGAGAGCCTTCATCCAGAATTGCATGGGATGCTCTGTTTCCTGCCCCTGATCGATATCCTTCCACGCGTAACTGGCAACGATGCCTTCAACCGGTGCATAGCCAAATTTTGTCCATATGCCATCGAGAGGCCGATAGTCAGCTGGTTTCAATGGGTGGTCGTTAGGGCGCACGACGCGGCAAAACGTTGCGTGCGTAAAGCCGCCGAGCTTTCGCGCGTGGGCTTCGCGCCGCGCAAAGAAGTCAGGGTAGACGCCCTGCCCACGATGGGATTTTAGCAGAACGGACTCACCGCAATAGAAAATCTTGTTTAGGTCGCAACCGGCCTTCTCGAAAGGTTCGGCAAACTCATCGGCGTGCTCGATCATGGGTGCGGCCGTGGACGCGCCGACAATCTCGTCGCCATCACGCGCAATAACGCAAACGGCACCTTTGGCGGCGGCAAACTTGGCCAGGTACGTTTCCTCGTACGCGATCGTGCCGTCATAGAGATAGGGCCAGTCGCGGAACACGATAATGCGCAGCTTGGCGAGCGCCGGCAGCACCGGCTTGATGTCGTCGCCCGTGAGCGACACCACCTCGATAGGCATTTCGGAGGCGTCTCCTGCGCGGTCTATTCGTTGATGGTTTTGGTACTGACACACTCGAATTTGTTATCATCATCCAAAATGATAACGCGCGGTTTGTGCGTCTTAGCCTCTTCCTCGGTCATAGCCGAATAGGCGCAGATGATAATCTTGTCGCCCACGCAGGCCTTGCGTGCGGCGGCACCGTTCAGGCCGATTTCACCAGCGCCTGCCTTGCCCTCGATGACGTAAGTGGCAAAGCGCTCGCCATTGTCGATGTTGTAGATCTCGACCCTCTCATTGACGAGGAGGCTCGCCGCCTTGATCAGGTCGACAGCGATGCTGAGCGAGCCTTCGTAATGAAGGTCGCATTCGGTAACCTTGGCGCGGTGCAGCTTGCACCTCAGCATAGTGACGAGCATTGCGTTTTAATTCCGTTTGCCAGCGAGCCGCTTTTGGCTCAGCCCGTGACCTGGGTGATCCAATCGGTCAGGTTATAATATGTGGTGACGCGGGCGATTTTCCCGTCCCGAATGGCAAAAAACGTGCCCGCGGGCAACCTATAAGTTTGCCCCTGGGCTTGGGGAAGGCCGCTATCGGTCGCAAGGTACTTGCCCTTGACGTTAAACTCGGCCGCCGCGCGGGTGCCATCCTTGCTCACCATGACGGCGATATCTTCCAACCGTTCCTGATAGTGGTGCGTCATGCGTGCGTTAAAGGCGCGGAATTTATCCTTGCCGGTGCGCCGCTCGCCTTGATTGACGTCATGAATGACGTCATCGGTGAGACAGCTGATCATACTGTCGCTGTCACCGGCGTTGAACGCGTCGAAATAGCGGCGGATCAGGGCAGCGGTCTTGATGCGGGTCTTGCTTTCAGCGTCGCTCATAAGGGCTCCATGGATGAAGATGGGAGCGCTGCATAGCAAATCACAGCGCAAGGTTCCACGGGGCACGTTTAAGGAGACGCCGAGAGGAGGCGAGCGGGAGCACCTTGCGGCGCTTGGCGCCCGAAGGGATAGTAACGGGGAGCGGGGCGGGTCGGGCCCTTCGCTTGGTCGAATGGATGCAGCCTTCGCCGCCCCACACAGGCACAAGGGTTTGTCCGCCGCCATTCCCCAGATTGCATCCCTGCCCGGGGCGTCACCAACATTTTCGCGTCATGACGAAGTCATGCTTCTTCGCATGGACGGCAGCACTGACACAGGGGCGAGCTTACGGCCCCTTTCCTGTTGCGCGTCCCATCCCGTACAGTCCGCCAGCGGACGTCTGCACGCCTGAGCGTTTGGAATGGGCCGCGCAAGTTTAAGGCGTTGAGGAGGGGCGGGGATAAGTTGGCTATGGTGGTGGGACGTTGCTTTGACTTGATGGTTTTCGCGTGCGCCAGCCATGTCCGCTTTACCCCCGATACTGTTGTAAAAATCGTTGCTGGATACGTTTAGGGCTTACCATTTGATTTGAAGGGCCTTGATCCATCGAGCTTTACAGTCGGCTTCTCGGCCCCGCGACTTAGGCCACCATCTGAGGTGTCGGTGTCGGCCAGGCGAACTTGGCAAGCCGCTTGCAGGTTCT
>JAAERO010000270.1 GCA_024230315.1 Hyphomicrobium sp. | reverse complement strand
GTGCCAGCCGTGTAGGTTGGTCCAGTTTCGCCATCGAAGGTGAAAGTGAAAGACTGCTCAAGCAGTCCACCGATTTCCATGCTTGGAAGGGTGCATTCGCTAACGAAGCCAGTGCCCGTCAGGATGCCGCCAGTTGATCCAGCAGATGGAAGGGTAACGGTGATTGTGTCAGACGATCCGTCTGGCGTGAACGGCTCGTCGCCTGCCTCAAACACAACCGTGCATTGGACGTTTCCGCCATCCACGAGGTCTGCTGCAATCTTCTTCATAAATCCTGTGTCGCTAAGACACGATGCGTCGATAGCATCCATTGACCATGTAGGCAGAGTGAGCGAACGGATGCACGCAACAGTCCCGCCATTAGTTAAGGCAACGGTCGTGCCTTGTCCGGTTAATCCAGCCATTGATATTCAATCCTGCTAGTTGTTTCTACGATAGTGAACTTGGTAATCTTGTGAGCATATAAATGCTCTCTCATCAGATCCATCCTTTGGCGTCAACAACTGCCATCCAATTCCGCCATCTAATGTGGTTCCTTGGATTGGGTAGTTGGCGTCACCAGAGGTGAATCCATCCAACAAATCTTCAACAGCCTCGATGCCCACTTCTGTCTTGGCACGGGTATCACAGACGATGTCGATTGTGACTCTTGCGGAGTAGAC
>JAAERO010000269.1 GCA_024230315.1 Hyphomicrobium sp. | reverse complement strand
GACCGCGCAGTGAACACCGGCGCGATCAATCTCCACTCCTCATCGCGGCAATCGCTTGCATAACGCAAATCGCTTCTATCATGGTCAAGACGAGTGATTTTGGTCCAGGACATCGACATTCTCCGATTCAGAAAATCAGAATAATAATAACCCACTGAAATCACTCGCCATAATTTTTAATCAGGCTCTCAGTGCCAGCACTAACAGTCAAACGGCTCCAGGGTCTCAGGGTGTCGCCGGGCAAGCGTGATGCTGTCCTGTTCGACACCACGTGCCCGGGCTTCGGCGTGCGCAAGTTTGAGAGTGGGCGCATGAGTTTCTTCTTGAAGTATTCGGTCGACGGCCGGGCGCGCAAGGTTTCCCTTGGGCCTGCGTTGCCGAACACCGATGTTATTGAGAGCGCCCGCGCCAAGGCGTGCATCGTTCAGGCGCGCGCTCAGCTCGGCGAAGATGAGATCGCCAAGCGGGAAGCGCGGCGCACCACCGTCAAGCGCACGCTCGGGCAATTGATCGAGCGCTTCCTCGCGGCCAAGCGCGACGAGATGTCAGAAACCTACCACCGCGACACGACCCGCTATCTGCGCGAATACTGGAGCCCGCTTCACGATCGGGCGGTCCACATGATCAAGCGCGTCGATGCCGTCAACGTGCTCGATGGAATCGCCGACAAGCACGGCAAGGCGACGGCCGATCGGGCGCGTTCGGCGCTGTCCAGCTTCTTCGGGTGGGCGCTTGACCGCGTGCCTGGCCTTGAGGCTAATCCGCTCATTGCCATCAAGGCCCGCGCGAACGGTAAACGTGACCGCGCCCTTAACGATGGCGAGCTGCGCAAAGTCTGGAAGGCGTCGGCCAACACGGACGAACACGGCACCATTGTTCGGCTGTTGATCTTGACCGGCCAGCGCAAATCCGAAATCGCGGATCTGCAATGGTCCGAGATCGACTTCGCCAAGCGTCGGTTTGTGTTGCCGGCGAAGCGGGTCAAGAACGGCCGCGAGCACATCGTGCCCCTTTCAGAGGAAGCGATGCGCATCCTGAAAGCGGTCCCCATGATTGCCGGCCGGGATTATGTGTTCGGGGAAGGTCAAAGGGGTTTCCAAGGGTGGTCAAAGTCCAAGGCCGTCCTTGATGGCAAGCTGCGTCGCATGAAGCCCTGGCGCCTGCACGATATTCGCCGGAGCGTCGTCACCGGCTTAAATGAGCACCGCGTCGCTGCGCCCCACATCATCGAAGCGGTCGTCAACCACGTTTCCGGGCATCGCGGCGGGATCTGCGGCGTCTACAATAAGGCGGAGTACCTTGAAGAGCGCACAGCGGCCCTTGAGGCGTGGGGTCGGCATGTGATGGCGCTGGTTTGACTCAGACGAGCCCTGAGGTTGCCTCAGGAGCGCGATTTGAGGGTTGGCCTGTGGGTGCCTAGAAGCTACCGTCCGTCAGTAGGTCTGCAATCTGGACGGTCGCTACGGCAATCCGCAGCGGGATCGCCAGCAATCCGAAGAACGCGGCGGCGCCCATGTAGTACGCGAACGGGTAAACCTCCACGGTGATCACCAAGCCATAAAACACCATCGCGGCAGCGAACAACCGCATCTGAAGTCGGTTAATGG
>JAAERO010000268.1 GCA_024230315.1 Hyphomicrobium sp. | reverse complement strand
TTGGCCGCCTTGTCGCGCGATGTCTCGAAAACATGGTGGCAAGACAACCACTCACGATGCGTCGCCTCATTCAAGACACCCACGAATGCCGGGCATTCGAAGGTGTCTCCTATTGAACCGAACTAAAGCGGAGAGGTATGGGGCGCGCCTTCTCCCAATCATTTCGCTGCTGGCGCGCTGGCGCGGGCGATTGCTTGCAAGATGAGCTTTTGGGCTTCCGCTGCGTCGCCCCAATGTTCGATCTTGGCCCACTTTCCCGGTTCAAGATCCTTGTAATGGGAGAAAAAGTGTTCGATCTGCTGCACGGAGATTTCGGGCAGATCGGAATAGTTTTCGATCTTGTCGTAGCGCTTCGTCAGTCTCCTACTTGGCGCCGCGACGATTTTTTCATCGCCTCCGCCCTCGTCCTCCATGACGAGGACGCCAACGGGACGGCAATTGATCACGGCTCCAGGGACAAGCGCGCGCGTGTTGCTGACGAGGGCGTCGATGGGATCGCCGTCGGCGGACAGAGTGTGCGGCACAAAACCGTAGTTTCCAGGGTAGCGCATGGGCGTGTGGAGGAGCCGGTCGACGACAAGCGTGCCCGAGGCCTTGTCCAATTCATACTTGATTGGCTCTCCGCCAACGGGAACCTCGATGATCACGTTGATGTCGAGCGGCGGGTTATTCCCAATGGCGATCGCATCGAGGCGCATGGGGTTGGCTCCTGGTCGTTCGTTGAAAACATCTGTGCCGATGTGAGAGTGCACAGAGGCGATAGGGGGTGCGAGAAAGCCTTGGTGCAACGCGGCCCGTTGCCGCTCGGTCCTTATCTCTTGCCTCCGGGGGGTACCAACCTATCACCCTAGCGTCGAGTGGGGACGTGGTCGGCGGGGGCGAACGTGCTAGAAGCCGTTCTTCCTCACGACTGGATCACCAATGCGTCCGCCGCCAAACCCTCTGAAACTGATCGAAACCGCAGGCTTTGAAGACTACGCGCTTCTTGATAGCGGGGCAGGGCGCAGGCTGGAGCGTTTTGGCAAAATCGTTGTCGACCGGCCTGAGCCGCAGGCTCTGTGGTCGCCACATTTGGCCAGGGCGACGTGGGACGAAGCCCACGCCATCTTCGCCGGCGAAGACAAGGGCCGCTGGCGCATCGAAAAGCCGGTGCCGGAGAGCTGGCCCGCTAAAGTGCGCGGCGTGACGATGCTGTGCCGGTTGTCGGGATTTCGGCACTTGGGACTGTTTCCCGAGCAGCTTCCGCACTGGGAATGGATGCTAGCGCGCCTGGCCGAATGCCGCGATGAGCGTCCGCGGGTTCTGAACCTCTTTGCTTATACGGGCGCTGCTTCCCTACTTGCGGCCGCCGCTGGCGCGCATGTCACGCACGTTGATGCCTCCAAGAAGGCTATCACGTGGGCCAAGGAAAACCAAGCAGCCTCTAAGCTGGAGGATGCGCCCGTCCGCTGGATCCTCGATGACGCAAAAAAATTCGTGGCGCGCGAGGTGCGCCGAGGCAAGTCTTACGATCTCATATTGGTCGATCCTCCGAAGTTTGGGCGCGGCCCTGACGGGGAGATTTGGGACCTGTTCACGAGCTTGCCGTCTTTGATGACCGATTGTGCAAATCTGCTCGCGCCCGCGCAAGCAGCATTGCTCCTGACGGTCTATGCTATTCGTGCGTCGGCTCTGGCCTTCGATCAGCTTGTGCGCGAGGTGCTGGGGGCGCGAGGCGGCAGCTTCGAGTCGGGCGAGCTTGCCATTCGTGAAGACAAAGGTGAGCGTGCGGTCCCAACATCGCTTTTTACCAGGTGGATGTGCGATGACGCAGCGCGCCCATGAGCCGGCATCGGCGCCGAAGCCGATCACCAGCCTGCAAAATGAGAAGGTGAAGGCGATCCGCGCGCTGGAGATGCGCAAGGTCCGCAAGGAGACGGGGCTGTTCGTTGCCGAAGGCGCATCGATCCTCATTACCGCGCGCGAGCACGGCTTCGCACCAGAGACACTGGTCTTTAAAACGGGGACGGCCCCAAGCGGAGTGGCCCGCGGTTTCGTCGATTGGGCGCTAGGCGCTGGCGCTGAATGCCTTGAAGTGAATGAGGCGGTGCTAGGGAAACTCGCATCGAAAGACAATCCGCAAAACATGCTAGCGGTGTTTCGCCAGCGCTGGCGCGCGGCGCGGGATGCGACCAAAGCAGTGTCCGCAGAACTATGGTTGGTATTGGAAGAGGTGCGCGATTCTGGCAATCTCGGCACGATCATTCGCACCGTCGATGCGGTCGGCGCGTCTGGCGTGATCTTGATCGGTAATTGCTGCGATCCTTATGCGCGCGAGTGTGTGCGCGCAACGATGGGCTCGGTATTCGCCGTGCCTCTTGTGAAGATGACGCGTGAGGCGTTTCTCAGTTGGCGCGCCGCTTGGAAAGGCGAGATTATCGGCACGCACCTCGACGGCCAGGAGGACTTCCGCAAGGTACAGCCTGGTGGACCGGTGTTGTTGCTGATGGGCAGCGAGGGTCCGGGATTGTCAGACGAGTTGGCGAGAACGTGCACGCATCTGATCAAGATCCCTATGGCGGGGCAGCTCGACTCGCTCAATCTGGCGGTGGCCGCCGGCCTGGTGCTCTACCAGTTACGTGGCCCAAACCTGGCGCCTTAGACGAATGCGCATTGAATATCATCGCACCTTGATTGCCGACCGCGTGCGCAACGAGGCGTTCGCGCATGCGCTGAAATCGGTCATTCGCAAGGGTGAGACAACGGTTGCGGATATTGGCGCTGGTACGGGGATTTTGGCTCTCATTGCAGCGCGTCTTGGTGCGCGCGAGGTCTTTCTTTATGAGGCGGCCGAAGTCGCTGGCGTAGCAGAGAAAGTGTTGAAGGCAAACCGCGCGTCCAACTGCGACCTGATCCCCTGCCACTCGACTGAAATGGAAGATCCACCGCGGGTCGACGTCGTCGTGTCTGAAACGCTTGGGAATTATCCCTTCGAAGAGAATGCTATCGAGACGCTGAACGATGCCTGCCGGCGTTTTCTGAATCCGAGCGGCGTGATCATCCCCGGGCGTTTGGAGCAATTCGTGGCGCCGGTTATCAGCGATCGTATCCACGGTGAGTTGTGTGCCTGGGAAGACGTCGGGTTCGATCTCGATCTCTCGCCCGCGATGACAATGAGCTTCAACAACATTTACGTGCGCACCCTGGCGCCTAAGGAGCTGCTTGATGATGGCGCAAGCGCCAAGGTGTGGGATGCCATCGACTTCACCAAGCAAAACCGGTCGGCGCGTAAAGGCGAGGTCATCTGGCGCTTGCCGCGCACAACAACGATCTTCGGATTTGCCACGTGGTGGGTTGCGGAGCTGGTGCCCGGCATCACGCTATCGACCGCGCCTGATGCGCCGCGAACGCATTGGGAGCAACTCTATTTTCCGCTGCTGACGCTGTTGAAGGTCCGTGGGGGTGAGGCAGTGACGATTTCGTTACGCTCACGCACATCCATGGACGCGGGAACGCACGTGGCCTGGACGGCGACGCGACTCAACGCAAAAGGGCAAAGGCTAGAGCGGCAAGCGTTGAACCTCGATAAGGGGTTTCTTCCCTGAAAGACAATCGCGCACGCCGCTCTAGAGCCTGACTCACGTTCTTATTGGAGACGTTCCGGGCTTGGCGAGCGATTCCAATAAGAACGATCTTGCTCTAAGCTTGAAGCGCCACGATGGTTGAGGCGATGATCGTGCCACCAATGGCCACAGTCGGTAGCCACGCGAACGCATTACGGGATGTGGGTGGGCAACGCCACTCATCACAGACTCCGACAGCACACGCGAAGACAACTCGCGACGCAAAGGCATCGACTTTGAACTGTATAGGGACAGATCCTGACGCGGAAACGGAGCGGAAACGGAGCGGTAACGGTAGGTAACGCAACGGACGCATCACGAACGCGGACGGCAGGGGCACGCATGATACAACCTTCTCATTGCGCGTTGCCACGTACCTTCTTCATATGGACACCAAGAAGGCTGGCAGCGTTTGCACCTCGAATCTAATAAAGTCTAATGTGATGGCCGGAGCGTGGCAGAGATGTGTGAGGTTGGAGCATTTATTAATTGGGAGGGCATGCAATGCTTCTTTTGGTAATTGGCTTGGTCGTTTTCTTGTCGATCCATCTCGTGCCGAGCAACGTCGAGCTACGCAATGGCCTCGTCGCACGGTTTGGTGACACCGGCTACAAGGCGTTCTTCACGATTGTTTCTCTGATCGGTTTCGTGATCATTGTTTTTGGTTTTCACAAGCTTCAATTGCACCCAGGAAAGAACCCTCAACTTTGGTATCCGCCCGTATGGTGCCGTCATCTCGTCGTCGCGTTCATGCTGCCGGCCATGATCGCGCTCGTTGCGGCCTACGTGCCTTCACGCATCCACACCATGCTGCGCCACCCTATGCTGGTTGCGATCAAGATTTGGGCGTTAGCCCATCTTATTGCTAATGGCGATTTGGGATCGCTCATTCTGTTTGGAAGCTTCCTTGCGTTCGCAGTCTATGACCGCATCTCGCTCAAGAAGCGAGGGTCGCTCGGGCCGCTTGGAACCAAGACCGGTCCTGCGATCAACGACGTTATCGTCATCGCTGGCGGGACCGCGCTCTACATCGTGTTTTTGCTCTGGGCTCACGTGTATCTGATAGGGGTTTCACCCCTCTCGTGACGGCAGCGAATGCTAAGCCTCTCGTTAATCAAACAAAACGTGTCTTAGCGGTGTGAGGCGTTGCATGCGCCAGTTGCGGCATTCGCGCCCGGCCACCCGTGGCGGCCTAGCCATTCTTTTTGTTGCTAACTAGGGTGCGCCCGGACACGATCGGATTATTCGGGTATAAGTACGCGCATGTCTTTGCACGGCACCCAGAAACGGGTCATGGCGCCCGACGTCACCGCCCTTAAAGGTCGCGGCGGAATCGTGGCGCTAACGTCGTATCACTCACACACTGCAGCGATTGCGGACAAGTATTGCGACTTCCTCCTTGTCGGCGACAGCCTTGGCATGGTGATGCACGGTTACGAGACGACCGTGCCGGTTCCGTTGGAGCTGATGATCATGCACGGTCGCGCTGTGGTGCGCGGAGCTAAACGCGCGCTCGTTGTCGTCGATATGCCATTCGGCTCCTATGAGGAGAGTCCGTCAGTGGCGTTTCGCAATTGCGCACGCGTCATGAAGGAAACGGATTGCGGGGCGGTGAAGATCGAGGGTGGCCGGCGTATGGCGGAGACAATCCGCTATCTCGTCGATCGCGGCATTCCCGTCATGTCCCATGTCGGGTTGACGCCGCAGTCGGTGAACGTGATCGGTGGCTTCAAGGCGCAAGGGCGCAATCCTGAGCAGTTGGCGGTGATCGAAGAGGACGCCCGGCAGGTTGCCTTGGCGGGCGCCTTCGCGCTCGTGCTGGAAGCGATAACTGAGCCGCTTGCCGCGCGGATCACCGCGGCAATTGAGATACCGACCATCGGGATTGGTGCGTCTCCGTCGTGCGATGGCCAGATCCTCGTGATGGAGGATATGCTGGGTCTCAGCCCCCGCGTGCCACGGTTCGTCAAGAAGTTCGGCCGCATTGGTGAGATGATCGAAGGAGCCATCCGCACCTACTCGGAGGAGGTGCGGGCTGGCACTTTCCCGGCCCCAGAGCACACCTACTCCATGAAGGTCGGCTCTGGCCCCTCCGCCGGGCGCACGAGGGCGGCCGACCTGAAGGCCACGAAAAAGCCGAAAACGACGAGCAGCTAAGCATCGCGAGGCAAGTTTGGGCGAGCCGTGATAGGCATGGCCGATCAATGGTTTGCGTAAAGGAAGCTCTCGGCTATCTATGCGCCATCACTGAGAGCCCCCTCAGGGCCATCTCACAAAGAATACAACGCAAGAAGCTGAAGGGCTGAATCCAGAATGGTCGACAACAACGACAACCTAATCCGAGAGGTCGAAGAAGAGCTGCGACGAGAGCGGATGGAGAAGCTGTGGAAGCAGTATGGCAACTATGTCATTGCCGCTGCCGCGCTGATTGTCATCATCGTCCTCGGTTACAAATATCTTGAAAAGCTCCGCCTTGATGCGGCAGAAGCCGCCGGCGCGCAATACGCGGCCGCGATGACTTTGAAGTCGGACGGCAAGAAGGAGGAGGCGACCAAGGCCTTCGAAACGCTCACAAAGGAAGGTCCGGTTGGATATGGGGCTTTGGCGCAGCTGCAACTCGCCAGTCTACTAAACGAGCAGGGAAAAAAAGCCGAGGCACTCGCCGCTTACGATGCGCTCGCCAAGAATAGCGATGCCGATACGCTATTGAGCGGATACGGCGCCTTGCAGGCGGCCTCGTTGCGGCTCGCAGACGCAGACTGGACGGAGATGCAGAATCGGCTCAACGATCTTTCTGCTGATATTAGCCCGTGGCGCTACAACGCGCGTGAGCTTTTGGGACTGGCGGCATTCAAGGCGGGCAAGCCCGACGAGGCGCGCAAGATTCTCGGACCGTTGCTCGCCGATCGAAATACGCCGCAGGGCGTTATCGAACGTGCGCAGGTTGTGATGGGACAGATCGTTGCCGCCAAGCTTGCCAAGCAAGCGGCCGCAAGCGGGTCGGAGACGCCAAAGGCGGCGGCAAGCGCGAACGCGACGCCCGCTCCAAATGGAGATGCAGCCGCAGCGAGCGAGAAGAAGGAATAGGGTAGCGGGCATGACGGGGAGGATTCGGCCGGCGGGTATTGCAGTGGTGGGGCTTCTCGTGCTCACGCCGCTCTCAGGCTGTTCCGATACCCTTGATAGCTTACCCAAACTGGGCGATCTCAATCCCTTTGCGGAACAGCAGGTGCCTTTGCCCGGGCGGCGCATCTCCGTGATGCCGGCTCAGGGTAACAAGCTGCCTGGCGACCTCGCCGACGCGAGTAAACCAATCGCGTTGCCGCCACAGCGTGTGAACGAGGATTGGGCCCAGCCCGGCGGCGACCCAAACAATGCGCCAGGCCATCTGGCTTTCAATGGCACGGTAAAAGAAGTTTGGTCGGCTGACGCTGGCGAAGGATCGAGCAGTGCGGGTCGCGTCACGGCCAGCCCCATCGTCTATGGGGGCAACATTTATACGCTCGATGCGGAGGGCAACTTAAGCGCCTTTGCCACTTCGGACGGATCGGCCAAGTGGCGCGTCTCACTCAAGCCCGACAGAGAAAATGCCCAGACCAGCATCTGGTCGATGTCGCTAATCGGTGGCGGCGATGGGGGCGGATATGGCGGCGGCCTTGCAGCCGATTCCGGGCGCCTTTACGCGGCGACTGGCTATGGCAACGTCGTCGCGATCGATCCTCAAACGGGCAAGAAACTTTGGGAGAAGATGTTAGGTGCTCCCGTACGCGCCTCGCCCACGACGGCCGGCGACCGTGTGTTTGTCGTTACACTTGACGGTCGGTTCTATTGCCTCGCAGGCGCCGATGGCGGCGAATTATGGTCGGTCCGCGGATTGCCCCAGCAGGCAAGCTTGCTGACCAATGCCAGTCCCGCCGTCGAAGGCGAGATCGTGGTCGTACCCTATCCGTCCGGGGAACTCGTCGCGTTGAAGGTCGCCGATGGTACCGCGGTATGGTCGGAGAGCCTGACGCGCACGCGCACGACATCGCAGGTCAGCTCTATGAGCGACACCGCGCGCCCGGCGATCTTTCAAGGAACTGTCTATGCCGTTGGTCATGCGGGTCGCATGGTGGCGACGCAAAGCACGACAGGCGAACGTCTTTGGTCGCTCAATGTGCCCGGCACGCAAGCGCCCTGGGTGGCCGGTGATAGCGTATTCGTCGTTGATACGATGGGAAAGCTGATGGCCATCTCGCGCACGGCCGGCAAGGTGCAGTGGACGGTGCAGCTGCCGGGTGGCGGTTCCTGGTCCGGCCCGACGTTGGCTGGCGGGACGCTGTGGCTTGCTTCAGCAGGCGGTAAGCTCGTGGGCGTCGAGGCGATCACGGGGCGCGTCGTAGTGGAGAAGGATCTCGGCGATCCCGTCTATATCGCGCCGGTGGTCGCGCAGGGGCGGATGTACGTGCTTACCGACGAAGCCAAGCTGATCGCGCTGAATTGAGCTTTCTGAGGCCCGGAATTGGCGCGTCGATGCGCCGGGCTTTCCTACGTCCACCAGTTTGAGGCATAAGCGGCCCTCAAGCTAGGACGAATTCCAATGCCATCAAAGCAAGTAGTCGCCATTGTCGGCCGACCCAACGTCGGTAAGTCGACGCTGTTCAACCGTCTCACTGGGAAGCGTGCCGCGCTCGTCTCCGATATGCCGGGGCTAACGCGCGACCGGCGCGAGGGCGAGGCCCTGCTGCTCGATCACCCGGTTCTGTTAGTTGATACAGCCGGTCTCGAAGAGGCCAAGCGCGGCTCGATTGTGCAGCGCATGCGTCAGCAAAGCGAGGCGGCGCTGAGGGAAGCTGATCTCGTGCTGTTCGTGATCGACGCGCGCGAGGGCGTGACGCCGGCTGACCATGTCTTTGCGCGCATGGTGCGGGCATCGGGGCGTCCGATTATCGTCGTGGCCAACAAATGCGAAGGCCGCGCCGGCGAGGAAGGGTTCTACGCCGCGTTCGAATTGGGCTTTGGTGACCCTGTCGCGATTTCGGCCGAGCATGGCGAAGGGCTGGGCGAACTCGTTGCTGAAATGATGACAGCGCTTGGTCTGGCCGCGGGCGCGATGGATGAGGATGACGCGAAGGCATCCAAAGCAAACGCGGAACTCGCCATCGATCGCCCGATTCGCGTTGCCATTGTAGGACGGCCCAACGCAGGCAAGTCGACGCTCGTCAACGCGCTGCTCGGTGAGGAGCGCATGATTACCGGGCCCGAGCCAGGGCTAACGCGGGATGCGGTGCCGAGCGATCTAGAGTGGTCTGGTCGTCGCGTGCGCCTCTACGATACGGCCGGCTTGCGGCGCAAAGCGAAAGTGACGGAGCTGGCTGAAAAGCTCGGCGCTAGCGATGCAATCCGCGCAATTCGCTTTGCCGAAGTGGTTGTGCTGATGATCGATGCGGAACGGCTCATCGAGCATCAGGACCTGACGATTGGAGATCTTGTCACGCAGGAAGGGCGGGCGCTCGTCATCGCCATCAACAAATGGGATTTGGCCGAAGATAAGCAGAAGACCCTGAAAGAGCTGCGTGCAACCTTGGCGGAGCGTCTATCGCAAGTGCCCGGCGTGGCCTTGGTGAACATTTCGGCTTTGAGCGGTCGCGGGGTCAACCGGCTGATGGAGGCGGTGCTAGAGGCCTATGATATCTGGAATCGCCGTGTGCCGACGGCGAGCCTCAACCGCTGGCTCCAGGAGGCGCTGGCGCGGCATTCGCCTCCCGCCGTTGCGGGGCGGAGCGTTAAGCTCCGCTTCATGACTCAGCCGTCCGCACGGCCCCCTACCTTCGTCGCATTTTGCTCGCGGCCGGAGGGTCTGCCCAAATCCTACGTTCGTTATCTAACCAACAGTTTGCGCCAGACATTCGATCTGCCGGGCGTGCCGATCCGCTTTAATCTTCGCAAAGGCGAAAACCCCTTTGCAAAGCGCAAGGGTCGCGGTTGATGAATTTTGACTGCGAGTGTGGTGCGTAAGCGCTGGCACACGCGCGGTCGTCAGCGTACGGTACGAGTCGATCAGCCGCTGGGGCAAAGGTGTGCTGGCGAGGGGGAGTTCAACGAATGCAAGTTCGATGGACGGTGCTCGCGTCGCTGCGGGACCAGAACCAACTGGTCTTTCGGACTTTCGGCGCTAGCGTGGCGGCAATGGCGATGGTGGTGCCTGTGGCGATGAGCTCGCAAGCTGGTGCTTATCCCGCCCAGGTCAACAAGTCTTGCAAACGGGACTACTACAAGCTCTGCGCGACCTACTCCATTGGCACGCCGGAGTTGCGCCGCTGTATGGAGGCTAAGCGCAGGTCGATTTCACGGCGCTGCGTCGATGCGCTGAGGCGAGCTCGGTTGATACCGAAAAGGTATAACAGGCGCTGAGCCAGCTCCGACGAATAACCATCGGAAACTGAAATTGCAGCGGACGGGAGCAGCGGCGAACCCGAAGATGCCGCTTTGCTCACCGCCCGCACGGACGACTGCCGCACGTTTGGCGCCGCTCCGGATCACAAAATTTAGGTTGCACAACTCAATGTTGCAAGAGTTTTTTGAGCGTTGCTCGTCAAGGAGCTAAGCTCTCGCCACGCAAACCGAAGGTGGTGGTATGGCGGAGCAACAGACCGAAGTTTTGTTTTATCACCTGGAGCACCAGGGGTTGGAAAAGGTGCTGCCAAGCTTGATCGAAAAGACTTTGGAGCGGGGTTGGCGCGCCGTTGTGCAAGCAGGCTCCGAAGAACGTTTGGCGGCGATCGATCTGGCGCTGTGGACGTACAAGGAAGAAAGCTTTCTCGCGCACGGCACGGCCAAGGATGGGCAAGCCGTTGACCAGCCCGTATATCTGACGACTGCTGACGATACGCCCAACGGTGCGGGTGTACGCTTCGTCGTCGACGGCGCGGATGTGGACGATTTCTCCGGCTTGGTGCGCTTGGTCTACCTCTTCGACGGTCACGATGAAGAGGCCGTAGCGAAGGCGCGCGCGCAGTGGATGGCGGCCAAGGAGGCGGGTTGTCCCGTGACCTACTGGCAGCAGAGTGCGCAGGGGAAGTGGGAGAAGAAAGGGTGAGGCGTACGAGTAACACTTTGGTGGTCGCATTTGATCAGCGTCAATCATCATGCGGGTTGAGGCACGCTAGAGTAGACAACGTAGCTGGTCTCATAAGCTCAGCATTGAATTGGGATGACGGGCATGACGTGGCGCGTGGCTGGGATGTGCGGGGGAATTCTTTTTGCGGCAATCAGTATTGTGGGCCTTGCGCGGAATATTCCTTTCACTGATAATTTGCTCAGCTTGGGCACAACGCCGGCCCGGCGGAGGCGTTGCGTTTGACTGAGAGTCTAGAGCGCATGATCTCCCTCGGGACTATGGACCCTTCCCGATATCCGACGAGGTCCCCGAGCGCCAGCCGGCGCCAGCTCGCTGCGAGCCTGCGCCAAGGATCACGTTCGCCGTTAGGAAGGTCTCGTGATGCGCCAGAGTGGCACGGTCAAATTCTACGATTCTCGAAAGGGCTACGGTTTCATAATGCCGGACGATGGCGATAACGACGTTTTCGTGCACGT
Source organism: Hyphomicrobium sp. (assembly GCA_024230315.1). Classification (GTDB taxonomy): domain Bacteria; phylum Pseudomonadota; class Alphaproteobacteria; order Rhizobiales; family Hyphomicrobiaceae; genus Hyphomicrobium_A. Next base: position 312 of record JAAERO010000268.1, on the reverse strand, counting down.
CACCGCGGTGGAGCGTTCAGGAATCGGTAGCCTGGATCAGGGCATGCGGATCACGTTTGAGACCGAGCCTGACAAACACGGCAAGGGCTCCAGGGCCATCAAGCTGGAAGCGCCTGCCTAGAGCCTGATCGTTTCACTTGGAACGACACAAGCGTTGCCAAGTGAAACGTGAGGGCACCTCGAACAATGGCGCCTTTGGCTTTGTGGGTGCCGGCGGCGCGGCGTCAGGCGCGGTTGCGATGCTGGTCTGCCGCCTTCGCGGCGGCCTTTGCGTTGCCCTCAGGCCGTCTTGCAACGCCTTGGACGCAATTG
>JAAERO010000267.1 GCA_024230315.1 Hyphomicrobium sp. | reverse complement strand
TTCCGAACCGTTCCTCAAACTCAATCAACGTCTTGGGGAAACCGCGCCATAGCGCCTCGTGATGCGTCTCTGCCATTTGGATATCTCATTGATATCCATAGAGCATTCTTATGTGGCCGGACTAAAGCGGAGAGGTATGTCTTGCCACAGATTGAAAAGACCCGCGCCACTTCTGCAGCACGGGTCTTTGAGACAGTATTCGCAGCTCTTTTTTGCAAGCCCTTGGCTATGCAGCCGCGCTGCGCTCAAATGGCGAAGTTTTCGATCTTGGCGCCCTTTTTGAGCTTAGCGACCAGCCAATTTGGCTTGCGCCCGCGCCCCGTCCAGGTCTCAGCTCGATTGGCAGGGTTCGCGTACTTTGCAACGCTCGTTTTGCCCCGGCCGCGGCCTCCATACAATTCCGAAACGGAAAAGCCGCGCTTTTCCGCCAGTTTCGCCAATGCCTGCTTCACTTCGGCACGCTCACGATCACGGGCCGTATTGATTGACTTTTGAACCTTCTGTTCCAGATCCAAAAGGTCTTTAAGCGTCATCTTGTCAACGTTGACGGTGACCATCCCACTTCCTTCCTATTTCCCCTTGATTTTTCTATTCGTGTCTAATCGCCTCGAAGGCCATTTGAATTACTTTCCCTCCGGGAATTGTCAAGATGACTAAACTAAGGATTACCCAATAGTATTAGAAGCGATCCATACGGACGGCCGCAACCACAGCGGGAGGCGATGGCTGATGGTACGACAAAATAAATGAAATAATTCTATACAGTGCCGCCTATATGCGAACTTGCCTTTCACATTCTGCTTATTAGGGCACCTCGAAAAATAACCCATACTCCGATTTATGCGAGTCTGATGCCTGACAGATTGATTCGGGCGGGGCACGATGGCGCAGATTGGGTTTTTCGATTCCGACAGGCGGCTTGAGCTGCTGTCGAAGAAGGGTGATC
>JAAERO010000266.1 GCA_024230315.1 Hyphomicrobium sp. | reverse complement strand
GGAATTCCTTCGACCAGCTGTAATACAGGCCCTGCGCGATCCCTTCCTGGCGGCACAACTCGGCAATGCTGTCTTCGCCCCGAAGCCCAGCCAGTACAATCCGTATCTTCTCTTCAGATGAATAACGCTTCCGGGTTCGGTGACGAATGTCCTTGATCGTGCGTTCCGCGGCACCCTGATAGCGTTCTGATTTCTGTCTCATCGTTCACTCCTGATTGGTGACGATGAGCCAAAAACACTCCCTTATGCAAAGGCCTCAATTAGTCCCATGGGCGCTGATGTCAGACACTAGCAGATGCACATGAAGCATTTTTGCAAACACTCGATAAGCGAACACTCGATAAGCGAACACTTGCAGACGCCCTGCCACAACGCAAGGTGCTCAGAAAAACGTTAGCGCTCACCGGTTAGTTAGGCGACGTAACTTTGTGCATTTTCTACGTGGCAGGCGCTTTGGAAAAACATCACTTAACTGACATTCCCCAAGTAGTCCGTCATTTTCGTTCAGTGCGCCCAATTTTGCCTCGGCCAACACGTCACGTTGAGCCGAACTTCGCTTATTGGTGGGGATCTGGCCAATGGCGGTGGCTCTTTGATCGTTTCGTGCGTGTTTGCATGTCGCAAGACGTACTTCGGTTGTGGTGTTTGAGCGTTGTTGCAGTGCGCGCGGCTATGTGGGCACGGGTTGACATCGAAGCCGGGCGATCGCTTTGAGGATTTGGCCAAAGAGTTTGCCGGAGACGGCGACCTCGGCCAACTGGAAGGTGATGGTGCGGGCGTGGCGTACGACGCGGGCACCG
>JAAERO010000265.1 GCA_024230315.1 Hyphomicrobium sp. | reverse complement strand
CTTGGCAATGCCTCGGTAGCGCACTTTTCGGTAGCCGAACTGGCATTTCATAACCCGGAAAACGTGTTCGACCTTGGCGCGGATGCCTGCGTGCCTTCTGTTGCGCTTGCGTTGCGAGGCGGAAAGCTGGCGCTCGGGTTTTCGCTTTTCCCCCACGCCCCAGTAGACGCCCGCATATCGCGCGGCACGCTTCTTGTTTTCGTTGACGTAGCCCTTGTCACCGAAAACAGCGCGATCATCCTCGCGGATCAGGTTGTCCATCACCTTGGCATCGTGCACCTTGCCCGTCGTCGCCCCAGCGGTGTGAACCAGACCGCTTCTCGCATCGACACCCACATGCGCCTTCATCCCGAAATACCATTGATTGCCCTTTTTCGACGCGCTCATCCCCGGATCGCGCTTGCGATCCTTGTTCTTTGTCGAGGGCGAGGCCGCAATCAGCGTCGCATCCATGATCGTACCGCCACGCAGTAAGGCACCGTGCTTTTCCAGATGACGCCCCACCGCATGAAACAGGGCCTTCGTCAGATCGTGGCGCTCCAGAAGATGGCGGAAATTCAGGATCGTCGTCTCGTCGGGAATGGCGTCGCAGCCAAGCTCAAGCCCAGCGAAGGCACGCATGCTTTCTATGTCGTAAAGCGCCTCTTCGGCGCCAGGATCCGACAGCGCATACCATTGTTGCAGAAAATAAATGCGCAGCATCACCCGCCAACCCAAACGGACGCCGGCCTTGGCCGGGCTTGGCGTAGTGAGGGACGATTAACGCTTCGAGACGAGCCCACGGCACCACCCGCTCCATCTCGCCCAAAAACTTCTCCCGCTTCGTCTGCTTCTTCTTCGCCTGATAGTCCAATAATGCAAAACCCAGCTGAACCATGAGAAGCCCCCCTTCGAATCAAAACACCATTGTCTCATCCAAAGAGTGGCTTGTTCAGAGGTTTCATCCATTGACTGAAAAAATGGGAGTACGTCGCTCTTCAGTTTGTATATGTCCTCTTGGTGAGAGCGACTTGTGATGCGGCCAATCTTGATTTGTAGCGCCTGCCAATCGAGAAATTGCTTCGCGACAGCGTAAAAAGTCGTCGGATGGACGGCTATGTCCTGTTTTTCCTTTACGATGATGTCTCGATAAAATTCCTTGGCCTTCTGGACCGCTTCAGTCTTGTTCGTGACTTCCGTGCTCTTGCGGATGTACTTTCCCTGAACGAAGAAGCGAAATTGCCAGAAGGGACTGGCCTCAATCCGATAGATTTTGACAGTGGTCGGACAACCACGAACAGGTTGAACGTGAGTTGGTGTGGTACGCGACGGCATGTGAAACTCGTATGTAGGTTAGGCGCTACATACAGCCGACGTGTGTGGCGATACTAAGTCAATGACAAATCGGAGGAAATGGAGCGGGCGATCGGGATCGAACCGACGACATTCAGCTTGGGAAGCTGACGTTCTACCACTGAACTACGCCCGCTCATGGGGTCGATGTAACATATCCTATTGCCTCGCGAAAAGCTCAAGTGTGGCTGTATCGGCTTGCGGCGGGGCTGGCGCGGCCACGTCCTATTGGCCGTCCAATGTTGTACTTGGTTGCAACCGGCCCCATGCTAGGGCCTGCACCATACTCGGCCGTGCCCAGTTTGAGGCCAATTTGAGGATTGCACGCCTTTGTCGCTTGCCAGCACCGCTCCACGCACGCTCGCGCGCAAGAAATTCGAAGATCCAGATTGGACCGCCAGCGGCGAGCCCCGCGCGGCCGTATCGCTTGATGGTCTTCAGACGCTTTGGATAAACACCGGTACGTTCTGCAACATCACGTGCCGGAACTGCTATATCGAGTCGAGCCCCTCCAATGATCGTCTCATCTACCTGACCGCAGCGGAGGTGCAGCCCTTCCTGCAAGAGGCGGACGCGCTGGGTACGCGCGAGATTGGGTTCACGGGCGGTGAGCCTTTTTTGAACCCTGACATCCTTGACATGCTTGCCGATGGGTTGGCGCGCGGCTTTGAGGTGCTTGTGCTGACTAACGCAATGCTGCCCATGCAGCGGCCACGCCTAAAACTTGGCCTGGAGCAACTCAATGAGACCTACAAGGGTAAGCTCACCCTTCGCGTCAGTCTGGATCACTATACGCGCGCCTTGCACGAAACAGAGCGCGGCCCGCGCACGTGGGAGATCACGCTGCAAGGAATGGATTGGCTGTCTGCACTAGGGTTCCAAATAGCTATCGCTGGGCGGACGTGCTGGGGCGAGGATGAGGTGGACGCACGCGCCGGCTATGCCGCTCTGATCAAGGAACACGGCTGGCATATCGAACCAAACGATGTCGCACAGTTCATGCTCTTTCCCGAGATGGATGGTACCGACGATGTGCCTGAGATCACCACCCGCTGCTGGGACATCTTGAACAGGAGCCCAAGCGAAGTGATGTGCTCGTCGACCCGCATGATCGTGAAGCGCAAGGGGGCCGCAGCGCCGGTTGTCTTGCCATGCACGTTGCTGCCCTACGATACAGCATTCGAGATGGGGACGACGCTTACCGCCGCCGCCGAAGCAAACGGCGGCATGTTCACGAATGGAGCTGTGAAGCTGTGCCACTCCCATTGCGCCAAGTTCTGCGTGCTAGGCGGCGGTAGCTGCTCGTGAGGCTGACTACTTCGCTTTGACGAGCGCGTCCCGGATCTCTTTGAGATAGACCTCGGACTGCGGCGGTGCTGCAGGCTCGGGCGCGGCTTCTGGCTTGCGCATCGCATTGATGCCTTTGATGATGAAAAATAGCGCAAGTGCAGTGATTAGGAACTGGACCAGCGCATTGAGGAACAGCCCGTACTTGATATTGACCCCTTCAACGGGTGTGATTTCCAGCCTGGAAAAATCGATACCGGCCGCGGCATAGCCGATCACTGGCATCAAGATGTTGGCGACCAGCGTTGCGACGATCGGGGCAAAGGCTGCCCCTATGATCACGCCAATGGCAAGATCAAGCGCATTGCCTCTCATTGCGAACTCTTTGAATTCCTGCCACATACGTTTCGATCCTTTCTAAGAAGATGGTTGGAGTGGGTGAGCCTGCGGGCCTTGGATGCTAGGCTAATGGCCGTCTGCGGCCAAATGGGATAAAGGGCCAATGGCGCGGATTCCGCGCCATAGATGCGTCGCACTGTTGGCGTGTTTGGGAGTGCTGTACGGCGCGGTGCCCCGAGGCGGGCAAAAATTCAATGAGGGGCTAGCATGATCGAGCGTAAGGAACGCAAACCCTATTGGCGGCACACCAAGTGGCAGATGTTGGCGAGCATCGTGCCGTTTTTCGCCGTGATTATCGCACTGCCGCTCTATGCGGAAAGCCTGAATAGCGAGAGGTTCCTCGGTTTTCCGTTGGGGTATTTCTTGTCTGCACACGGCATTGCGGTGATTGCCATCTTCACGGTGGCAAGCTTCGTCAATCGCCAGGACGCCGTCGATCGTTGGCACGGCGCTCACGAGGACATCTAGCTTAGGCCGGTAGGTCCATCTCCATGTCGCTTATGTCTCGCTCTCACCTGGTGAACCCGCGGCTTGGCACCTATTTCGGCATCTTCGTCAGCGCGCTTTCAGGGCTCGTCCTGCTGCTCATCATTTTCGAGCAACTTGGCACGCCGGATGCGTTGCTGAGATGGGTCATGCTCATCGGACCATTGTTGCTTTACGCTGCCATTGCCGCTTCAGTCTTCACGAAAGATCCGGTTGACTTCTTCGTTGTCGGAAGGCGCGTGCCGGCCGGCTATACCGGGCTTGGGATCGCCAGCTCCGCGATGGGGGCGACCGGCATTGTCGCGATGACCGGCGTGTTCTTCATCATTGGTTTTGACGCCCTTTTTATTGTCATTGGCGGGCTTGCCGGGCTCGTTTTGATGGCGGTTATCCTGGCGCCGTTCCTGCGCAAGTTCGGCATGTTCACGGTCCCGAGCTATCTCGGTCGCCGCTTCGACAGTCGTTCGGTGCGCATTCTATGTGCTGCCCTTATAGCTGTTCCGATGTTGCTCCTCCTTGCAGCCGAGCTGCGAATAGGGGCCTTCGTGGCCGCTTGGCTCGTCGGCCAGCCCCAGAGCCTTATGGTCGTTTTGATGACGTTTTGCGTCGTTCTTGGCCTGGTATTTGGCGGGATACGCTCGTTTACATGGGCGAGCAGTGCACAAGCGATTGCGGCAATCCTCGCGCTCATTGTGCCTGTGGCGGTCGTTGCCGTCATGGTCACCAACTTTCCCTTGCCCCAGTTGACCCATGGTCCGCTCTTGCGTGAGCTGGTGCGCAACGAGGTGATCCAGGGGTTGCCCATCGTTGAGGCGTCGAGCTTCGCCTTCATGCTTCCTGGGGATGGCATGTTGCCCATGGCCAAACGCTTCACCGAGCCATTCGGGAACGTTGGCCCTGCCGCGTTCGTCGTGGCGATGTTGACCGTTGCCGCCGGTGTGGCGTCTGCGCCGTGGCTGCTGCCACGCGTGACAATGACACCCGGCGTCTACGAGACCCGCAAATCGATCGGTTGGGCGACCGTGTTCTTCAGTTTGGTGATGCTCACAGTCGCTTCCGTGTCGGTATTCATGCGCCACAACGTGATGGACATCGTCGCTGCTGCGGGTTCCACCACCGTACCTGGGTGGCTGCAGCAACTGACCGAACTCGGCTTTGCTCAGATCGATACGCGCTCGACAAGGCTTGTCTTCGCGAGCTTTAGCTTCTGGCGCGATACGGTATTCCTTAGTCTGCCGATTGCGGCCGGGTTGCCGAACGTATTCGCTTATTTTTCTGCGGCCGGCGCCGTCGCGGCGGCGCTCGTCGCTGCGGGTGCTGTGGTGGGTGCGCTCGGCAATGTTATCGCCGAAGATGTGATCAACGGGCTTTCGTGGGAGCCGCTGCCGAGCGAGCCGAGAGTCTGGGTGGCGCGCATCGCTTTTGGCGTTGTTGCCATACTTGGTGGATTGATGGCGCTAGTGGCGCCGACAGATGCGCTGGCACTTTTGCTAACTTGCCTGGCGCTCACCGGTTCCACGCTATTTCCTGTTCTCGCGTTGTCGATCTGGTGGAAGCGTATGAATGCCTTTGGCGCCATGGCCGGACTAGCCTCGGGATTTGGCGTCGCCGTCGTCACGATGCTGGCCGGTTCGGCAATCGGCCTAGACGGCGCCCTTGCCGGTCTGTTGGGCATCCCTGTCAGCGTGCTTGGAACCATCCTCGCTAGCCTCGCCACGCCGGCTCCCACTCGCAGCGTCCTTGAACTTGTGCGCGAGATGCGCGTCCCCGGCGGCGAGGTCATCTACGACCGGGAGATGCGGCTGCTTCGGCTCCAGAACCGGGATCGAAAATGAAGCCGGTGTCGCCGTCTCAACGTGCGCTGCAAGCACCGAGATAGTGAAGCATGATCTCCCGGCGGTGCGGCTGATCGCGGTGCTCGAAGACGTAGATCACCTGCCACGTGCCAAGCGCCATACGCCCATCCTTGACGGGAATGGAAAACGAGGTCGCCGTGACTGTCGCCTTGATGTGGGCCGGCATGTCGTCGGGTCCTTCAGTGTCATGAACGTAAGGGCGATCGCGCGGCGCCAAGCGATCGAGCGCGTTGATGAGGTCTGTGTGCACGTTGGGGTCGGCGTTTTCCTGGATAAGCAGGGACGCCGACGTGTGCCTAATGAAGGGGGTCAATAGACCATCGCTCGTCACGATTTCGTTGAGCCACGCACGCACATCTGCGGTCACGTCGGTGAGGCCTGGCCCGCGCGTTTCGACAACAAGTGTCAGAAAGAACTGACCAAGCCCAGCCCCAGACATTGATTGTGTCGTCCCGGTCATTGCATGGATAGACGCTCTAAAGCGGCGTGCCTTCGCCGCGGCCGTGGTGCTGCTTTTCCAATTTTTCCATCCGTTCGCGCAGCTTGCTCAGCATGCCCTCCAGATAGTCGAAGGCTCGATCCACGTCCTTCTCAGACGGAAACTCGAACGTGGTGGTTGGCCCGGTCTCATCGGGCGGTTCGGGACCGATCCCCAAAGTTTATTCTAAATCGTCAACCTGTTTGCGCAGCGACTTGTTCTCGGCCCGCAGCTTATCGATCTCGTTCTGGAGTTCGTGCTGACTGTCGGCCATGGGCTTGCAGGTCCATACACCATTGTCGCGTGTGCACTGCGTCATGGCGCCGGTCTGCTTGTCGAGTCGCACGAAGCCGTTCTCTGCTGGAGACATCGTATACCGCTCGTTCTTGGTATCGGACATTGCAATCTGCCCAGACATTAGGACGAGAGCGAAGAGTGCCAAGACCCATCTCGATGTGCGCACGATGTCCTCCTGTTGCGATGCCAAGCTGGGCCGCATAGGACCCATTTTTCGCGAGTCTAGCCGCCAACTATGGCGAAAACCGCCGTCGCTGTACGGCCTGATCTGGTCGCTCGCGCGCACTCTCCGTCCCGGAATGGTGCATTTAATGCCTCCGCTTAACGGAACATTTACCGCGACTCGACGATTCTTAGTCTGAACATTCGCGACTATGTGCGGCGTTCGGAGTTACCGCACTCGGCCTGGCATTAGCAACGCGGACGACGTGTGTTCGGAATTTGCCGCTGCGCAAAACCAGGAGCGACGGAAGAGCAACCGCTTCGGTGCGCCAAAGGAACCAAATGCCGATGACATCCCCCAACGAGCTGCGCGGCGCGCATGCAGACGCGGCCAACTCCCAAGATGAGCAGGCGACCTACCTCCTTCGCATGCACGAACGGCTTGCTGAATTGAGCACTGAAGCCGGCTCCATTCGCTCGCAGCTTCCCCATGACTACGAGCAGGATGTGGAAAGCATCCAACAGCAAATGGAAGTCCTCGGTGATCGTTTGGCCGAGCTGAACGCAGGATCAGCTGCCATCGACGAGGCGACGGAGGAAACGCTCGACGCTGGTTGGGCGGCATATCGCGATATGGCTAATGACAATGCTGGCGTGATGGCCGGTCATGAGAATAGGGTCAGCCGGACAGAGACGAAGTTCGAGCAGTACGATGTGACTGCGTCGAGCAACACCCTCGAACCGGCTGACCTATGGGACGAGGCCTCCGTCGCGGAGCTAGTTCGGCTCTATGACTCGGGCGAGGCCCGCCTCGGGGCAGGCCCGTTGGCGGACGCTGCCGCAGAGCCGCAGCAAGCAGCGGCACCTGAGGCTTCGTCGCCGTCATGGTCTACAGCAAACAAACAGGGCGGTAGCGCATCGATCGAGCCGGCATGGCTCGAGCAACGGTTTGCTGATATCGCGCAGCGCATCGAACAGTCGCTAGACGAGATTCGCCCCGAAAGCTCTCTTCTGAAGCTGGGCCATCGCTTTGACCAGCTGGAGGAGCGTATGATTTCTGCGCTCGGTGGGGTTGCTACTCGCGCCGATATTGAGGAGCTGTGCCGCGCTGAGGTGCAGGTCGAGGAAATTGGCGCCCAGCTTGGTCAATTACGGGATCAGCTATCCCGGCTCGATACCATCGATGTCCACCTTGGAACGCTGACGCACCAGCTCTCCGAAGAGAAGATAACGGCACTGCTCAGCAACGCATCTTCGCCGGCCATTGATCCCGCACGTTTTGACGCCGTTGACGCTCAACTCGCATCGATCGCCGAGAAGCTCACCGATGAGCGGTTCAGCGAGCTGGTGGCACGTCCCGCGACGCCAATGCCCGACGTTGACGATCTGGCGGCCTCTGTTGCGGAACAGGTGGCTGAGCGGTTTGCCAACCAAGAGCGCTGGGAAACCCAGTCACTCGATCTCGGCGAGGTTCGCGGCTTGGTCGAGAACCTCATGACCGAGCGCCGCATTAACGAGGAGAACAATGCGAGCATGCTGGAGACGATGCGGCAGGCAATCATCCGCGTTCTCGATCGCATCGAAGGCTCGGAGACTACGCAACCGTCCGCAGCCCCGACAATGACTTCGTCAGAGTTAGCGCCGGACGAGGCCGAGCCGGCACAGGTCAGCTTGCACACTGATAACGATGATATGCTTTCGCACGTGCCGGTGACGGGCCCAGAACCCGGGCCTGCAATGGTCGCGGAGCCAATGACGTCGTCCGAGATTGAAACGCAGCCATCATCGTACGAATCGCTGACGCATCCGCAGCCCGAGCCTGCAATGGAGGCGGAGGTTGCCACGTCATCACCGAGTGAGACGCAAGAATCGACATTTGTTTCGCTGACACATCCGCAGCCCGAGTCCGAGCCCGAGTTCTCCCAAGGCGAGGCGTTGGCAGACTTGAACGACGAAATGATGTACGAGCCGCCGCCATTCTTGCGGTCTGAAGACAGGCCGTCCGATGACGCGCCCGCAAATGGTCGCCAGGATGAGCCATACCCATCCCAGTGGTCGCCGCCCGTTTCTGACGGATCGCCTCTCGCTTCAAGTGCATTCTTTGGCGACACGAGCGTGTCTGAACTCGGTGCGGAGAGCCAGGAGATCGGGTCAAGCAAGCCGGCTCCACTTTCAATTGATCAAATGCGCCAGAAGTTCATCGCCGAAGCGCACCAGGCAAAACTAAGAGTGGAGAGCGAGCAAGAGGGCATGGCTGGATCGGAAAATCCGATCGCCGCAAATAATTCTGGCCGGACAGCCAAGACGAAACGGGCTTCTAGCAAGCTGGGTGGCACGACGATGCCCTCCGCCAGCACGTCCAGCCGTGTTGTCTTGGTCAGCGTATTGGTCCTGTTGGTTATTGTGTCGACAATATTTTTCCTAAGGCCGCAGTCGTCTCCGGATACAGCTGGGGTCCCTGCGCCGGATGCCGTTCATTCCATTCCTGATACTCGAGGCGAGGCAGGGTCTGGTAAGGGGCTTGCTCCCAAGCAGACCAACAAGTTGCTTCCAGGTGCGGGCCAGAAGGGCAAGGCTGACAAGGATGCTGGGGATCAGGCCCCCTATGCCAGCCCCGGCCGTGTCGATACGGCCTCTATTCCACACGGCATCATGCTGGTGGAACACCGCGAACCAAATACACACGAGATCGAAAGGGTCCAACAGGCCCAGGGCATGGCCTTTCTATCGAACCAGCTTGGCAAGGCTGTGGCCAATGTAACGCCCGTTTCGCTGATGCAGGAGTATATCCTGGTGCAGCACCCAGGCCCCAACCGGCCCAACAGTCAGGCACTCACGGGTGTCGGAAATTCTCTCAAGCTACCTCCGGTCACAATCGGTCCCTTCTCGCTGCGCCTAGCAGCCGCTCAAGGGGTTGCGTCTGCCCAGTTCGAGGTGGCGGCGCGGCTCGCCAAAGGCGATGTCACGGAACAGAATCTCAACGCGGCGTCACGTTGGTATCAGCGCTCGGCGAGCCAAGGCTTCGCCATGGCGCAATATCGCCTTGGTACGCTTTATGAGTGGGGGCTTGGCGTTAAGGCCGATCTGGCGCGCGCGCAGATTTGGTACCGTCGGGCGGCTCAGCAGGGCAACCTGAAGGCCATGCACAACCTGGCGGTGCTGAGCGCTGGCGGAAACGGGCGCACGGCGGACTATAAGGCGGCGGTACAATGGTTTTTGCAGGCCGCCGCGCGCGGCCTCGCCGACAGCCAGTACAATATCGCCATGCTTTACGAGAGCGGATTGGGCGTCCCGCACGATATGAAGCAGGCCTACAAATGGTTGGTGCTGGCCTCCAAGTCAGGTGATGTGGAAGCTAAACGTCACCTCAAGAATCTGAGTGCACAGTTGAACAAGACGGATCGTGCTGAAGCCGAAAAGCTGGCAGGCAGCTGGCGCGCGAAAGCGTCCGATCCCATGGTCAATGACGCGCAGGTCGCCGGTCGGGCCTGGCAGCGCAGTGCGCAAAGGGCCGCGCGCGGCTGATCAACACGATCGGTTGCAATAGCGCCGCGAACCATACCTCTCCGCTTTAGTCCGGCCACATAAGAATGCTTTATGGATATCAATGAGATATCCAAATGGCAGAGACGCATCACGAGGCGCTATGGCGCGGTTTCCCCAAGACGTTGATTGAGTTTGAGGAACGGTTCGGAACGGAGGAGGCGTGTCGCGCGTACCTTGCCGTGTGCCGCTG
>JAAERO010000264.1 GCA_024230315.1 Hyphomicrobium sp. | reverse complement strand
TGATTGCTGCTGCTGCAACACCACCGACTGAACGCTCAATAGTACATGAAGTATTAGAAGCTACAGCGCTTACATAAATAACTTCACCCGAACTTGGCACTGTCATAATAGTACCCTTGCGCAACACTGAGCTAGCATCAGTGACTAATGTTGTTGCTCCTGCTGCTAATGCGCCATTTACGACAACGCGATCTGCGCCTGAGTAAGCATCAACCCATGAGCCTTTGTAGCCCTCGTATGGAGCTAAAGGTGGCTCCATACCGATTGTAGACAAAACACCTGTACGGTCACGACGAACAATATCAAATACATCATTGATTCGTTTGTCTGTTAACGCAGCTAATAAACTATTGGAAGTAGTCATTTTTATACCTTATTTTATTGTTGGGTTGGTTCAGTAGCGGCTAAATAAGCTTGTACATCACCGGATTTAAGTGCAGCTTCTGCCGCTGCATTAACGCCTTCTTTCGCTGGTGTGTTATCACCACCTAAGCCGCCACTATTACTATTTTGCTGACCCAGAATAGAGGCTTTGCCGCTGTCAGTTTCAGACCAAGCTGCTATATACTCAGCTTGTGTTTGATCGCCTATCATGGCTTTACCATCGACAATCTCAGACATAGATTTAATTAACGCCATTTGCGCTTGCATGTGCAAAGGGTTAACGTTTAACTCTGTCATTTGTTTACTAGCGCC
>JAAERO010000263.1 GCA_024230315.1 Hyphomicrobium sp. | reverse complement strand
TACGTCTCCACGGTATACATCCCCGCTAACCCCTCCCGATTCGGAAAAGATCAGCCTAGCCAGTGGCCGGCTTTTAAACCGCCACGCAGCTGCAATAAGCCGCCGCTCCACTGGCCCAGTATTGCCGCCGCCGTCTACACCAAAGCGTGTGCTCAAAAAACACTGCCCAGAACGACCGCGTTAGCGCATAGCGGACGGCAAACAAGGTCCCCGTTGCCATAGTACCCAGTACGGCCAGCTGTGTACCGATCACAATATGGCCGAATCCGAACAGTGCTCCGTTCAGCAAGATTGCCAGCCACCAGGCTTTGCCGAACAACGGGCCGTAGCGTTGAAAATAGAATGTCCGATAGACGAATTCCTGAACGACCACCGACATCGTGGGATAGAGCAGCATGATACGCATGTAAGTCTCGGGCCGGTTGCGCGGGAACTCGAACAACCAGCTCGGGTGATAGTGCCAAATGTAGAGCGCAACCGCCCCGCCGCCGACAACGAAAACCGCCAAGATCGACACCATCGTGGCCCAGCCGAACCCGTGTGTCAGCTCGCGCTTGAGGGAGAAAGTCCGGTCAAGCAGCAAGAAAGCCATCACGACGGCCAGCACCGGCACAAGCGCAACGAAGACCGGCAGCCGATGGTCATGCACAACCGACATCATTGCGAGCGGAGCACCGACGTAGAGAAGCACCAGCTCGACGGTGAGCCACGCGCGGCGCAGGGGCGAGGGCTTCGCATTGGAAAGCGCACCCCCTGCCCTAAGCGCTTCTTTTGGAAAGAAGATGCTCCCCACGCCCTGTCACCCCTGACTACGCCGAGCTGCGCTGACGCCAGCGTTGCTCAATCTGCGCGGCAAGTTCGTGTGCCGAATGCACAGGCTCGTAGCTCCAATCGGGGATCGCGTCGAGGCGGTCCGGCAATGGCCGTGTCGCACCGCGCGCTTGCAGCGCGGCATGAAAGCGGTCGAACTTGGCCGAGCCGCCCGATGGCGTGAAGACCAACACAGGCCGCCCCGTCGCGCAGGCTTCTCCCGTCATATTTACGCTGTCGGCGGTAACAACGAGCAGGTCCGCGTGCGCCAGAAAGTCGGCGTAGGGGTTGGCGCCTTTCCCTTTCCATATAATGCGCGGCCAATCCCGCGTTGCTGCATCGGCCGCATTGAAAAGCTCCGCGTGCGTACGCCGGGAAGGCGTGACGAGAAAACTCGCACCCAATTTTCCGGCCGATTGGAGGGCACTTTGCAAGCGGGCATCATCGTCTTCGTTGAAATTGTAGATCCCGTTCTTTCCCCCCAGAACAACGGCCACGCGTGGATGCGGCAAAGCGGCGATTTCAGAGGGAAGGTTTTGGCGCAGCTCGGCAAGCCGCTTGGCCGTAAAGCTGTGCGGTGCTGTCAACGTCGTGATGACGTTGGCCCCGCGCAGACGATCGTGTTCGGGAACCCAGATCACGTCTGCGATGCCAGATCCAGTTTTCGGATCCAGCATGACGACGGTGAACGTCTGAGACCCCGCACGGCGCCGCAGGGCGCGCATATAAGGAACGCTGCGGCGGCCTAACGAGATGGCAACCTCCGGCCAAGGCGGCGCGAACAGCGATCCTGGTTGCCCGAAGCGTTCCCTCGGTGCCACCGGCCCCCAAGGTGCCGCAAGCTTCCAAATGCCTTTTGGTGAGACATGTTTCATTTCGTAGTCGAGACCCAGCGCCTCGGCCACGCCCCGCACCTGCACGTCCATGCCGGCCATTCCCGCCGTGATGATCCACGCCCGCGCCCCAGCCAGCGGGCGAAGAGCCAAATCAGGGGGGCTTTGCGGGTCGGTTTCCATCGGACGTTTTTTCTCCCCGCTGGCGACAAAAGAGTCGAGTCCTCTTCCCGTCGCAGGAGGGGTTGGTCGCCTCTCCAGTCGCAAAACGCCACTATTGTGGGCTGCTATAAGTCTCCGTGTTAGTTGCGCAAGCCTGGCCCGCGGCGCTATGCAGGGCCTTCTGCTGACGTTTCCCGAGGAAAGCCAGTCCCATGCCCGTCCGCCTCGACGCCATTGACTGGCGTATCCTCAAAGAGCTGCAGGGCGACGGCCACATGACCAACGTGGCCCTTGCCAATCGCATCGGCCTTTCGGCACCACCGTGCTTACGGCGCGTGCGTGCGCTTGAGGAAGCCGGCCTCATTGCCGGATACACCGTGCTCCTCGACGAGCCCGCGCTCGGTTTCGAGCTTACGGCGTTCGCTATGGTCGGGTTGCACAATCAGGCCGAGGCAGAGTTGCGCGCGTTCGAGAATCTGGTTCTTGGCTGGCCGTTGGTGCGCGAAGCCTACATGCTCTCGGGCGAAAGCGATTTCATGCTCAAGTGCATCGCCCGCGACCTGCCGACATTCCAGGAGTTCATCTTAGAACAGCTGACGGCCGCACCCAACGTGGCGAGCGTCAAGACGTTCCTCACCATCCGCCGCGCCAAGCGCGACTCGGGCGTTCCCATCACTGTGCCCAGCGATCCTGCAAAGTGAGCCGGCCGCCAGCTACTTCCACTCGATCTTGAGAATTTCGTAAGAGCGCGCGCCTTTGGGTGTCACAACCTCAACGCTGTCCTTCTTCGACTTACCGATAAGCGCGCGTGCGATCGGCGAGGAGATGGAGATTTTGCCTTCACGCACATCGGCCTCGAAGTCCCCAACAATCCGATATTTCACCTTCTCCTCGGTGTCCTCGTCGACAAGCGTCACTGTCGCACCAAATCTGACGGTTTTGCCCGACAGTTTCGACGTATCAATCACGTCGGCGCGTCCCAAACGATCTTCAAAGTCGGCAACCCTCGCCTCATTGAGGCCCTGCGCTTCCTTAGCGGCGTGATATTCCGCATTCTCCGAAAGATCGCCGTGCTCACGCGCCTCGGCGATTAGTTGTATGATACGGGGACGTTCCTTTGACTTGAGGCGATGAAGCTCGGTCTCCAGATACTCGAAGCCCTCAATGGTCATCGGCACTCGTTCCAATGTCATTTCCTAACATCTCCCATAGGCCTGGCAGGGCTGCCAGAACCAGCTACACACACTGTCTCGCAACTCGTGTGGAACAGACCACCCCGCTCATGCGGTCTAGCGGTCCATTGGATCAGAGTGCGCGCGTCACAAAGCTTTGCAGGGGCGCAACTCTCAAAGTGCCCGCTTTAAGAGCTCTTATGGCCCGTGTAACCGCGACCGCACCGGCTAAAGTTGTATAATATGGGATATGACGAAGCAAGGCAGTCCGCCGGATGTCCTTGCTGTCTGCCAAGGCCTTTGAGCCTTCCGTGGTATTGAAAACAAGGTCCACTTCGCC
The DNA here is from genome assembly GCA_024230315.1 of Hyphomicrobium sp. Classification (GTDB taxonomy): domain Bacteria; phylum Pseudomonadota; class Alphaproteobacteria; order Rhizobiales; family Hyphomicrobiaceae; genus Hyphomicrobium_A. The sequence continues at coordinate 8,311 of JAAERO010000263.1, read as the reverse complement.
ATTCTTCATCGCGTCGACGACGTGTGGGCGGCCCTCTAGAACCTTGTTAATACCCTGACATTGAACGCCGTTTTCCTGCAGGTGCCGCATGGTACCCCGCGTGGCAATAATCTTGAAGCCCATGCCCTCCAACTCTTTCACAGGAGCGACCATCGGGTCCTTATCCTTATCTTTCACCGACACGAAGACGATGCCGCCGGTGGGCAGGAGTTGACCAGCGCCGAGTTGACCCTTGCCGAATGCCATGGCGAATTCGCTATCGATCCCCATAACCTCGCCCGTGGAGCGCATCTCCGGACCTAAGATCGGGTCAACACCGGGGAAACGTGCGAACGGGAACACCGCTTCCTTGACGGCAACGTGATCCAGCTTGACAGGCGTAAGTCCAAAGTCCCGCAACGGCTTGCCGGCCATGACCTCGGCTGCGATGGCAGCGATGGGCTTGCCAATGACCTTGGCGACAAACGGAACCGTGCGGCTCGCCCGCGGGTTCACCTCAAGCACGTAGACCTGGCCGTCTTTGATCGCAAACTGCACGTTCATGAGGCCGACAACCTTGAGAGCGCGCGCAAGTTCTTGAGTTTGGCGCCCCAGCTCCTCGATGACATCATCGGTGAGCGAGTATGGTGGCAGCGAGCATGCGCTATCACCTGAATGGATGCCTGCCTCCTCGATATGTTCCATGACCCCAGCGATGTATGTATCGGTACCATCGGCCAAGCAATCCACGTCGATTTCGACCGCATCGGTAAGGTAGCGGTCGATGAGCAGCGGCCGTTGCTTCGAGACAACAAGTTCGGAAGGCCCGTCGAGCGTTGACGATAGCCGTGCGATGTAACGATCGACCTCTGCGCCGTCGTGCACGATCTCCATGGCACGTCCGCCAAGCACGTACGAGGGGCGGATCACCACCGGATAGCCAATGCTATCGGCTACCGCGCGCGCTTCCCCAGGTGCGCGCGCGATGCCGGATTGGGGCTGTTGCAGTCCAAGCTTCTCGATCAGCGCTTTGAAACGGTCGCGATCCTCCGCCAAATCGATGGCGTCAGGCGAGGTGCCCAAAATTGGCACACTGGCAGCGGAAAGCGGTGCGGCAAGCTTAAGCGGCGTCTGGCCGCCGAACTGAACGATCATGCCCTTTACCGAGCCGCGCGCTTTCTCCTTGGCGATGATCTCGAGCACATCCTCTACAGTGAGCGACTCGAAATAAAGCCTGTCGGAGGTATCGTAATCGGTCGAGACCGTCTCCGGATTGCAATTGATCATGATCGTCTCGTAGCCCGCTGCAGTCAGCGCGAAGCAGGCGTGGCAGCAGCAATAGTCGAATTCGATACCTTGCCCGATACGATTGGGGCCACCACCCAAGATGATGATTTTCTCAGCCTCGCTTGGGTTTGCCTCGCATCCAGGCGATCCTGCCAGACTGCTTTCGTAAGTCGAGTACATATAAGCCGTGGGCGCGGCGAACTCTGCGGCGCATGTGTCGATGCGTTTGAACACCGGCTCCACGCCAAGGTCCCTGCGCTTCTCACGCACATCCTTCTCCGCCACACCGGCAAGTTGAGCCAGCCGTGTATCCGAAAAACCCATCGCTTTTAGGCCTCGAAACTGCGACTTGGTGGCTGGAAGGCCGTGCACCTTTACGCGCGCTTCCTGGTCGATGATCTCCTGAATTTGCGCCAAGAACCAGGGATCGATTTTGCACGACTCATAGATTTGCTCATGATCGAAGCCGAGCCGTAGCGCTTGGGCAACCTTTAGCAGTCGATCAGGTGTGGGCTTGGATAAAGCAGCGCGAATGACGTTCTTGTCGTCATCCAACCCCAGGCCATCAAGCGTGACGTCGTCGAAACCGCACAGTCCGGTCTCCATCGAACGCAGCGCCTTTTGTATGCTTTCGGCAAACGTTCTGCCGATCGCCATCACCTCGCCGACCGACTTCATGGAGGTCGTGAGTGTGGAATCGGCGCCGGGGAATTTCTCGAAGGCAAACCGCGGGATCTTCGTGACGACGTAATCAATCGTCGGCTCGAAAGAGGCTGGGGTCACACCGCCCGTTATGTCGTTGTCGAGCTCATCTAGGGTGTAGCCCACCGCGAGCTTCGCTGCGACCTTGGCAATTGGGAAACCCGTCGCCTTGGAGGCGAGAGCGGACGAACGCGACACGCGCGGGTTCATCTCGATAACGACCAGTCGCCCGTCTTCCGGGTTGACGGCGAACTGAACATTGGAGCCGCCCGTCTCAACGCCGATCTCGCGCAACACCGCGATCGAGGCGTTGCGCATGATCTGGTATTCCTTGTCGGTGAGTGTCAGCGCGGGTGCGACTGTAATACTGTCGCCGGTATGCACGCCCATGGGATCGACGTTCTCAATCGAGCACACAATGATGCAGTTGTCCGCATGGTCGCGGACCACTTCCATCTCAAACTCCTTCCATCCGAGCACACTTTCCTCGACCAACACTTGGTTCGTTGGCGAGGCGTCGAGCCCACGCTCGATCAGCTCGAAATACTCCTCACGGTTGTAAGCAATGCCGCCGCCGGTACCACCCAGCGTGAACGATGGGCGCATGATGGCCGGCAGGCCGACGTGCTCAAGCGCAGCGCCCGCCTCCGAGCGCTCGTTCACCATCTTGGAGCGCGGGGTCTCTAGGCCGATCTTCTTCATTGCTTCGCGGAAGAGCAGGCGGTCTTCCGCCTTGTCAATCGCTGGCGCCTTGGCACCGATCAATTCAACTCCAAGCGCCGACAAGATGCCCTGCTTTTCCAACGTCAGCGCAGTATTGAGTGCCGTTTGCCCCCCCATGGTTGGCAACAGCGCATCGGGGCGTTCGGCTTCCAATATCTTGGCGACGATTTCCGGCGTGATCGGCTCGATGTACGTCGCATCGGCAAGATCAGGATCGGTCATAATCGTTGCCGGGTTCGAATTGATAAGAACAATTCGATAGCCCTCGGCCTTGAGGGCATTGCAGGCTTGCGTACCTGAATAGTCGAACTCGCAAGCTTGGCCGATAACAATCGGGCCGGCCCCGATAATGAGGATGGATTTGATATCCGTTCGCTTGGGCATGAGGCGGCCTTTTATTGCCGATTGGTGGATTTGGCTATAGGCGACCTCGTTCTGGCACCTGGCCATGCACAACCTGCCGCGCTGGCAGCGGGGCGGCAGCCCGCGGCCCCGTTGCCAGCGCGCTTGTCAATTGTGACGGCATTACTCCGTCGACGTCTGCGGCAGCTTGATCTCGATGTCGACTGGATAGGTATACTTGGCTTCAAAAATTGGCGTATCGAGACGGTTGGCGCGCCCGAACACGCTGCGGACCGGTAATCCGGTCGTAGGGTCCACATAAATCACCCGCACAGGGCGATCGGGTAGCTTGGGCTTGTCCTTCGCCTGCGATTTCTTGGCGTTGGGATCTTCATTCTCGCCCTGATAGGCCAATAGATCACGGCCATCGACCGTTACCTTACCAAGGCACTCAAAACCAGGGAGCCTGCGCTCCTCGTCGTCGCTAACGGTCTGGCGCAGTTGATCGACCAGCGCACTGGTCGTCTGCGGACTCATGAGCTTCCAATCCCCATCTTTCCGGCTCCACGCCTTTTTGCCGATGAGAACCGTTTCGACGGGTTTGGGGTCGCCGACAGGCCCGATCATTTGGCGCATGCGATCGGGCAGCAAATAGTCGACGACCATGTGGATGCGACCTTCCGAGGTTAGCATCACCGAATCCATACGAAAACTGCTCAGGCTGCGCTGCTTCGTCAGCGCGGCGGCTATGTCACTCTTGCAGTCGGCGTAGGACGCGGCACTCATTGCGAAACAAGCGGCAACTGCCATAACAATTCGGCGCATCAGTTTCTCTCTCCTCATATGTCAACTACGCGCGCTTCTCACAAGCGCACCTCAAGCTTCGTTCAGCGTCGCACATTCTTATCGCCCGACACTTTACTCCCTATCGCATCTTCACGAGAGGCGCGTTCGGATACCCCTCAATAATGATATTAGTAGGATAGGTGTAGACGCCTTCGAAAATCGGGGTCACGTCGGGATTCTGCTCCTTTACGACGTTGATCGCGGGCAAGCCTGTGTTCGGATCGACGTAGATCGTGCGACGCACGGGACCCTCGATAAGTGAAGCCTTGGCAGGTGCGCCGGGTTTTTCGATGCTGCGATAGGCGATGTATTCCTTGCCGTCGACAGTAACCTTATCGAGACATTCGAAGTCGCCCACCACCTTGGGCGGATCGACCGCGGCCTCGCGTACCTGCGCGACGATGGAGTGTACCAGTCCAGGCATCAGCTCTTTCCATCGCCCGCCTTGATTACTCCAAGCGCGCGTGCCGACGAGCACGGTTTCCAGCGGCGCGGACTGCCCCGGCGCCACGATGATCTGACGCATCCGGGAAGGGGGAACATATTCCGCAGTGATCTCCACAGGACCCGTCTCTCCACGCAGTTTCGCAACCATGCGAAACGCGGGTGACGTGCGTTGCTTGGAGAAGGCCTCTTTGACCTGCGCATTGCACTTCTCATCGGCGGCCAGGGGGAGCGCCGCCATTAGAGTCAAAATCATGACACAGGCCGCAACACAGCGATGCATATGGTCCTCCGAGTTAGCCCGCCACAGCGGCCCATTGATATTGCCCTACACGGGTGCGCCCGCATCGCTTGCTTACAATATAACCGAGCATCGGTGCACCTTCAGCCCCGCTGGGATTAAGGTTTCGTAGGAAAAAGGGCCAAATGCCTTAACGATCAAGCGTTCTTCCGGGCTCGCATGAGCTCGACAAAGCGCGCGAAAAGGTAATGGCTGTCCTGCGGTCCAGGCGAGGCTTCCGGATGGTATTGCACGGAGAATATCGGCTTGCCCTTGACCTGGATGCCGCAATTCGAGCCATCGAAGAGCGATACGTGCGTCTCGGCCACGCCATCGGGCAGGGTTTCACGATCAATCGTGAAGCCGTGATTCATGGACGTAATCTCGACTTTTTCCGTCGTGAAATCCTTCACTGGGTGGTTTGCGCCGTGGTGCCCCTGGTGCATCTTTTTCGTCTTGGCGCCCAGTGCCAGTCCCAGCATTTGGTGGCCAAGACAAATGCCAAACACGGGCAGACCAGAGGCCACGATTTTTTGAATCTGCGGCACGGCATACTGTCCCGTTGCCGCCGGATCGCCCGGACCGTTCGACAGGAACACACCGTCGGGTTTGCGCTCCAGAATATTGTCAGCCGCCGCCGTTGCCGGCACGACCGTTACCTTACAACCCGCGCTGGCAAGGCAGCGTAGGATGTTGCGCTTCAATCCGTAGTCGATGGCAACCACATGGAACTCGGGGTTCTCCTGTCGGGGGTATCCTTTGTTCCATACCCAACGCATTTCATCCCAAGCGTAGCTCTGCCCGCTCGTCACATCGGGCACGAGGTCCATGCCGTTAAGACCCGGCCACGCAGCGGCCTCGGCTTTCAGCTTGTCGATATCGAATTTGCCATCAGGATCATGAGCAATGACGCCGTTCGGCAATCCTTTTTCGCGAATGCGCGCGGTGAGCGCTCGCGTGTCGACGCCTGAGATCCCAATGATGCCACGCGCCTTGAGCCATTGGTCGAGGTGCCCAGCCGAACGGTAGTTGGAAGGATCGGTAATAGCACCGCGCAGCACGCATCCACGCACGCCGGAACGCGCCGCCAGGTTCGACGTTTCCGTGTCTTCCAGGTTGCCCCCAACATTACCGATATGCGGAAACGTGAAGGTGATGATCTGCCCTGCATAGGAGGGATCGGTCAGGATCTCCTGGTACCCGGTCATCGCCGTGTTGAAGCACACCTCACCGACCGCGACCCCCTCCGCGCCCAGGCCGATCCCTGCGATCACCGTTCCATCCCCCAACACGAGCCGCCCCGTCGAGGGAGCATCAGCCCAAGGGGCGGGAGAAACAGACGGCTGTGGCGACGTGCTCATTGCAATAGCGCTCCAGGCACCCGCGCAAGACTGTCCCGCGCTCACCTGTTGAGCGCCTCATCGGCACGCGGGACTCGATGGCGGGATGCGCGCGGGAACCTAGGAGAACCGCGTTGCCTGGTCAACTGGCACCGCATCACCGCTCAAGACGAACAATGGATTGGACACGCCAGTCCTGCGATTCTCCAAATGAGCCACAAGCAAACCTGGGCAGGCTCGTAGTCTTGAACGCTGCATAATGCGATACTTCGGATCGCCACGAGAAAAAACGGAGCCCATCTATGGCCCCCACGAGGACCCCGCTCACAAAAACCCAACTCCTTGGGCTCGTGGCCATGGCCCTTGGCGTGCTTGTCATTGCCAATGATTTCACGGCCCTCTCGGTCGCGTTGCCGCACATCGAGCGGGAATTCAAGACCGACGTCACCACTGTGCAGTGGGTCATTAATGGCTATGCGCTGGTGTTCGGCGTCCTCATCGTCACAGGTGGGCGCTTGGCCGACATGTTCGGCCGGCGCATCGTGCGCAGTATCGGCTTCCAGCGGGCGGCGGCAAAGATCGGGCTGCAGAATCTCGTCTATAACATGCGCCGTATGGTGAGCCTGGAACGAATGGCGGCTACCTGACGCCCCACAATTGCGTCCAAGGCGTTGCAAGACGGCCTGAGGGCAACGCAAAGGCCGCCGCCAAGGCGGCAACCAGCATCGCAACCGCGCCTGACGCCGCGCCGCCGGCACCCACAAAGCCAAAAGCGCCATTGCTCGAGGTGCCCTTCAATTTGATAAAGACGGCAACCCTTATGTCAAGATCGACACGAGCGTGGGGGAAACAACCTGCATCTTTAAAGTCCAATACCCTTCGCTGTTTTTCCGGACCAGGGGGCCCGGAGGCACCGAACTCCGCTACCAAGTCACCGACGCTAAGACTGGTACCGTTGTTTGGGAACCATCTTTTGACCGTACCATTCAACAACACATTAAATTTGACATGTCCAGTGGAGACTTCCTCATCCAACTGGTCAGTCCCAAATGGTGGGAAGCGAGTTGGAATGGGGTGCCTCTCCCCTACGCTTGCAAGCCACAGTCCGATGGTACTTACTTAATCCAGACTTCTCAATTCCCCGACTCATTGTGCGATTTGGCGGTCGTCTATATAGAAAACGGCTCCATCGAGATCATCAATTCTAACACAGATCCTCTGGGCGATCCCACAGATCAAAAGTTCACGTACTCGCTTGCAAATGCGAATGGCGAGAGCGTGCCTCTTGATCGCAGCGAATTGGGCGATGGGGAGGAGACCACGGCAGAAGTGCCGACGAACGAGGGCCCCTACACCATAACGAAAACGCCCACTGAGGGCTGGACGTTGACGGTCTCAGGTGAGGGGTGCACCCAAGATGGCAACACCGTCACGGCAGCGGTGACAAAGGACCAGACAACAGAGTGCACGTTTACCAACACACGGGACACCGGCGTGCTGACGATGAGCAATAGCATCGTCGGCAACGTCGATCCCAATTCCCAATGGATTTACGAAGTCCGTGACAGCGACGATGCGGTCGTCTGGGAGCCATCTTTCGGTGCACAGAAGCCCGAAAGCGAAGAGTTCTATACTGGTGAGTATAAAATCCGCGCTGTCAACATTCCCGTTGGGTGGACATTGCGAGTTGTTAGTGGGGAGAACTGTGGCACGCTCAATCCCGATGACAACTCCGTCACCATTAATCTCGCCCCGGCGGGTGTGGAGTGCATATTCATCTATCAGGGCGACAGCTCACTCAAAATCACGAATTTTGTCACGGATGCTAGCGGCCCTTCGGATCAAAAGTTCACGTACTCGCTTGCAAATGCGCAAGGTCAGAGTGTGCCTCTCAACCCCAGTGAGTTGGGCAATGGAATGTCGACCATCGCAGCGGTGTCGGCAGTCGAGGGCCCCTACACTATCACACAAGATCTTGTTGAGGGCTGGACGTTAACGGTCTCGGGCGATGGGTGCACCCAAGATGGCAACACCGTCACGGCAGCGGTGACAAAGGATCAGACAACAGAGTGCACGTTTACCAACACACGGGACACCGGCGTGCTGACGATGAGCAATAGCACCATCGGCAACGTCGACCCCAATTCCCAATGGGCTTACGAAGTCCGTGACAGTGACGATGAGGTTGTCTGGAAGCCATCTTTCGGCGCACAGGAGCCTAAAAGGTAAGCGTCCGGCCACCGTCGTTACTCAGCTATTTTCAGCATATCGCCAGGGAAGCAATTCGTCGATACGATTGATTTTGTGATCGGCGATGCGGGCCAGCGTGTCGGTGAGCCAAGCTTGCGGATCAACGCCGTTGAGCTTA
>JAAERO010000262.1 GCA_024230315.1 Hyphomicrobium sp. | reverse complement strand
CGCATCTATTCGCCTAAGATGCTGATGATAATATCTGAATCGGTAAGTTGGGCCTCTCTCTAACCGACTTATCTGGGCAATGCGGGTTAAGAAGAACTACGTCTTAGTCATCCCGCAAGGCGGTCTTCACCGGATGCGTACATCGCAGTTAACCATGCGTGATCTGCTTACTGACGCATGGCAACCGCTCGAACGCGATTGCACCACCTCCGTTCAAGGCCACCGCTGAGCCGCTCTATGCGGTCTATACGGATTTAGCGCCGAATCCGACGGCGTGCCGGCGCGAAACGCTCGCCAATAGCCGCCGGGGGGGCGCCTTCTGCGCCCGGTGTCAGGTGCTGCGCGATGGAGCCTTTGGGTTTCTGGCAATCGGTAAGCCACACGTCGAACACCGGATGTTCAACCGCATTGAGGCCGGGGCTTTCGGCAAACATCCAACCGGTGAAGATGCGTTTCTCGGCGCCATCCAGCAGTATCTCGTCGACTTCGACGAATGAGGTGGTATTTGGCGGCTCGGTGGGTGGGCGCGAAAAGCAAATCCGCGGCGTCACCTTCAGTGCGCCGAACGTTACCGTCTCGTTGAGCGGCACCTCAAACCGGGAGATGCGGGCCGTGACCTTGTCGAGGGCAGCAAAGACCGCGACGCCGTTTTCCATGCGCTCCGCGTGCACACCTGAGACGGCCAAGACGCTCGTGGCCGCGGTTGCCAGCACCAGCAGCGCACGTGGTGGGACCAAAATCCTCAAATAGCGGTTCATGGAGCTCTTACGGCGATCCGTTAATGCGTGCCGGCCTCTGGGCCTCACTGGGCGCAGAGTTGGGCCGAAGTTGGACACTATTCTATCACTGGCCTCACGACTCCGGCCGCCAAGGCTCGTAGTCACCCGTCGCCTTGGGGCGCCCGCCATGAGTCAAGATAGAGCCGGGTGGACGGTAAGCCTCCGGCGTGCCTGTCATATTCATGCGGTGGGGCTTCTGCCACGGCCGCGCCTGGTAGTTTTCCGCAGTCGGCGGCTCATCGACCGTGTAATGCAACCAGCCGTGCCAGTCAGAGGGGACTTTGGAGGCTTCAGCGAGATCGGTGTAGGTCACCCAGCGGCGCGGCCGCCCGGCGGGACCAACGCCCTTCTTCTGTTCATAGTAGCGATTACCGAAGTCATCTTCGCCCACAAAACGGCCCTGGTTCCAAATGGTGAGGCGTGTGCCCCATGTGTTGCCGTGCCACCAGGCGAAAATTTCCTTAAAAAAACTCATCGCCCGGACCCCGATCTGTCACTCATTCAAGATCCCGCATAACGTTGCGAGGCCTAGTCTGTCCAGTACGCCCCAAGCGCGGCAAAACTGCAACAGACCTGATGCATGGAATCGCAATAGCCTGTTAGCTTGTGATTGCGGACCCATCTTCATGCACACCCCCTGCAAGCTCCGAATGCAGCGGCAAACCCGCGATTGCGATCAACACGACATCCACAATCATTCAGTGCATTTTCCGCAATCTATCTACATCTAGTATGGGTGCCATCGGCAACATACAAAACCTTTGGCGTCTGGTCACGAATCGGCGAGTTTGAGTAAGCGCGACTTGAACTGCAGCGTTTAGCCCCAGACAGGTGTTCCGCACACGGTTTAATGCGCCCCTATGTTGCGGATCAGTGTGGGTCCAGTCGACCCAATCCACAAAACGCATTTGCCACAGGCGGGAACTCACGGTTTTCGCCGCGGGAGGATTTTTGCCTGTTGCATAGGGTCAGTTCTTGTCTGCGTTGAGGGTTGCGTTTCTAGAAAAAAATCGAGCGCGCTAACTCCTGGTCTGACGTCGAAGCGCACCAACCAGATACGACTAGACGGGGATCACCGATGAAGATTACGCGGCGCTTCACTCAGGCAGGACAATCGCCCTACGAGACGATCAAATTTCGCCGCACGATAAGTGAGATCAAGAACCCCGACGGTTCCATAGTGTTTCGCCTCGACGGCTTATTCGTACCTGAACACTGGAGCCAAGTTGCCGCCGACATTCTCGCCCAGAAATATTTCCGCAAGGCGGGCGTGGCACGCCGCTTCAAGAAAGTAGAAGAGACACAAATCCCCTCATGGGCATGGCGCTCGGTTCCTGACAAGCAGGCCCTTGCAAAACTTCCTGAGCCTGAGCGTTTCGGCGGCGAGACCGATGCTCGCCAAGTGTTCGACCGTCTTGCTGGAACCTGGACCTATTGGGGTCTTAAGGGCGGCTACTTCAGTACTGAAGACGATGCCCGCGCCTTCTATGATGAAAATCGCTACATGCTGGCGATGCAGATGGGCGCCCCCAACAGCCCGCAATGGTTCAACACGGGTCTTCATTGGGCCTATGGCATCGACGGTCCTGGCCAAGGCCATACCTACGTCGATTACGAAACCGGCAAGCTGACAGTTTCCGATTCCGCCTACGAGCACCCACAGCCGCACGCGTGCTTCATCCAGTCAATCGAGGACGACCTCGTCAACGAAAACGGCATCATGGACCTGTGGGTCCGCGAGGCACGGCTCTTTAAGTACGGCTCGGGCACCGGCTCCAACTTCTCCAAGTTGCGCGGCGCTGATGAGAACCTGTCAGGTGGCGGACGCTCCTCGGGTCTCATGAGCTTTCTTAAGATCGGCGATCGCGCTGCAGGCGCCATCAAGTCAGGCGGAACGACGCGGCGCGCAGCCAAGATGGTGGTCGTCGACATCGATCACCCCGATATCGAGGAATACATCAACTGGAAGGTGAAGGAGGAACAGAAGGTCGCCGCCCTCGTCACAGGCTCCAAGATTTGCCAGAAGCGCTTGAAGGCCATCATGAAGGCCTGCGTTAACTGCGAGGCCGACGGCGACGATTGTTTCGAGCCCACCAAGAACCCCGCTTTGAAACGCGCCATCAAGGAGGCACGCCGCGATGAGGTGCCCAACAATTACATCCTGCGCGTCATCCAGTTTGCCAAGCAGGGCTATAAGTACATCGACTTCGCGACCTACGACGCGGATTGGGACTCGGAGGCCTACCTGACGGTCTCTGGCCAAAACTCCAACAACTCTGTGCGGGTGACGGACGCGTTCCTCAATGCTGTTGAAGAGGACAATGACTGGAACCTGACCGCGCGCCTCTCCGACAAGCCGACGAAAACCCTCAAGGCGCGCGATCTGTGGGACCAGATTGGCCATGCGGCATGGGCGTCCGCCGATCCCGGCATCCAATTCCACACCACTATCAACGACTGGCACACCTGCCCCCAGAGCGGACCCATCCGAGCGTCCAACCCGTGCTCAGAGTACATGTTCCTCGACGACACGGCTTGCAACCTTGCGTCCTTGAACCTCACTGCGTTCCGCCGGCCTGACAAGTCGTTCGACACGGACGCTTTCGAACATGCCTGCCGGCTGTGGACCATCGTACTCGAGATTGCAGTGCTGATGGCGCAGTTCCCCTCCCGGCGCATCGCGGAGCTTTCTTATCGCTACCGCACTCTCGGTCTGGGCTTTGCCAATATCGGCGGTCTGTTGATGACCTCGGGTATTTCCTATGACTCCAATGCCGCCCGAGCCATCTGCGGGGCCATCTCCGCCATCATGACCGGTGTCTCGTATGCTACGTCGGCCGAAATGGCGAACGAGCTCGGACCATTCCCCGGCTACCAGCCCAATGCCAACGATATGCTGCGCGTCGTGCGCAACCACCGCCGCGCGGCCTACGGGCAGGCGGATGGCTACGAAAAGCTAGCCACCAATCCTGTTCCACTTGACCACGCAGCGTGCCCGGACAAAGCGCTCATCGAAGCCGCGACGAGCGCCTGGGATCGCGCAATTGAGCTTGGCCAAAGCCACGGCTTCCGCAACGCACAGGCAACTGTGGTCGCGCCTACCGGCACGATCGGCCTCGTCATGGACTGCGATACGACCGGCATCGAGCCCGACTTTGCGCTGGTGAAGTTCAAGAAGCTGGCCGGCGGCGGTTACTTCAAAATCATCAACCAGGCGGTCCCCGAGGCGCTGCACACACTTGGATACCGCGAAAGCGAGATCGCCGAGATTGAGGCCTATGCTGTCGGGCATGGCACGCTGCGCCAGGCGCCTGCGATCAACTCTTCGGCGCTCGAGGCAAAAGGCTTCGACGAAGACGCGATCGCTAAGATCGAAGGCGGACTTGAGAGCGCCTTCGACATCAAGTTTGTGTTCAACAAATGGGTGCTGGGCGAAGCATTCCTGACCGAAAATCTCGGCGTGCCAGCCGAAAGCCTCAACGATCCCGCATTCAATCTTTTGGTCCACCTCGGCTTTTCGAAACAGGATATCGAGGCGGCGAATGAGCATGTCTGCGGGGCGATGACGCTCGAAGGCGCACCCCATCTCAAGCCGGAACACCTGCCCATCTTCGATTGCGCCAACCCGTGTGGGCGCAAGGGCAAGCGCTATCTCTCCGTGGAGAGCCACATACGCATGGTGGCGTCGACACAGCCCTTCATATCGGGCGCCATCTCCAAGACCATCAACATGCCCAACAACGCGAGCGTGGAGGACTGCAAGGCCAGCTACATGCTCTCCTGGCGGCTCGCGCTGAAGGCCAACGCGCTTTACCGCAACGGCTCCAAGCTCTCCCAGCCGCTCAACGCGCAAATTCTCGGCGAAGATGTCGACGAGCAGGACGAGGCTGCCGAGAAAATGCTCGCCGACAAACCCATGGCGGCGCGCACCGAGGCCGTAGCAAAACGCATCGTGGAGCGCATCGTGGAACGCGTGCGTGCCCAAGAGCGCGACAAGCTCCCCAACCGCCGCAAGAGCTACACCCAGAAAGCCACCGTTGGCGGGCACAAGGTCTATCTACACACCGGCGAGTATGAAGACGGGCGGCTTGGCGAGATCTTTATCGACATGCACAAGGAAGGCGCTGCCTTCCGTTCGTTGATGAACAATTTCGCCATCGCCATCTCTTTGGGTCTTCAGTACGGCGTGCCGCTGGAGGAATTCGTGGAGGCCTTCACCTTCACGCGCTTTGAGCCCGCAGGCCTCGTCACCGGCAACGAGACGATCAAAAACGCGACCTCGGTTCTCGACTACATTTTCCGCGAGCTGGCCGTGTCATATCTGGGACGTCATGACCTTGTCCACGTCGACCCAAGAGAAATCGTCGGCGCTACGGGGCTTGGCTCCTCGGATGAGGACACCGACGACGAGCTTGATCTGCATGCACCCGCACAGAAGTTCGTCTCACGCGGTCTCATTCGCGGCGCTGCCATCCGCATGTCCGGGGGCGCGGACTCCGAAGAGACGTCCAACGCGGTCACCGTTCTGCAGAGCGAGATCAGCTCCGCTTTCCCGCAGACCGAAGGGGCGACAGCTCTACAGCCCGAAGATGACGTGGTGTACGAGCGCACGCGCATTGCGCGCACGGAGATATCGACTAAAGGGCGTGAGGCCGATCGCCGCGCGGAGGCACGCATCCGCGGCTACGAAGGCGAAGCCTGTCACGAGTGCGGCAACTTCACGCTGCTGCGCAACGGCACCTGCATGAAATGCGACACGTGCGGCTCAACGAGCGGATGCAGCTGATGTCGGAGGAATGAGATGCCCAAACTGAGAAATTTTCTTGAACCTTTAGAGCAAGAAGCCGCGCGCCGTGCCAGTGAAGCATTTCGGGCGCAAGTGATGGCGGCTCTAGCACCACATCGTAGCGGCTGTATCACAGAAGTTGATTGCCAGAACTACGACACGATGCGCTCGCGAACTTTGCGCGAGCATGTTCGTCATGCCCTCTGGTTCAAGCGTAGGTGCGAAGATGCTGGCTTAGAGCACCTACTAACCCGCCGCAACCGCCTATTTAGGCTGCGACTTATGCGCGTTAGAGGTCACCCAATACCGAATCGTTGTACTGATTTACGAAGTGCCGTTGCGCCGCGTTCCTTGGTTCCCCTCTCATCTGGAGCTCCATGCCCGACGCCTCGCATCCCGAGCCCAGCCTCGCACCGACGAGCGTCTACCTGCTTGCTGAGCATCTCGACGCCGCACTCGCCGTTGGAGAGGACCTCAACAAGATCAGTTATGTGTGGCCCGGGCCGTCGCCGCGCGAACCAGGGAACATCACCAAAATCCGCGCCCGCCAACGCGACGCCGTTGAACGCATCCGCACGCTCGAGCTCACGTTGTTGTCACGCATCCTAGTGGGACGCGACCGGGCCGAAGAGTTGGCGTCGGAGAACAAGACATTCAGTACGATTGCTCGTCTCTATGTGTCGTCCACGGCCATTCTCGTCGATGCCGTCGACGAGTGCGCAGATTCAACCGAGGTCGACTTCGACACCGGAGACGGACTGACAGCCTTTGTAAGAAGCCGCGGATTGCTCGCGGAGGACGCACCCGCGCTCGACGATACGTCGCCCATCAAGCTCGACGACGCATTCCTGGTGGCCCGGAGGCTCCGCCTCGGCGTGCTGCTCGATCTCGTCTCGGCGTTTCTGAACGCGCTTGAGGCTGAGTACAATCTGTTCTTCGAAAGCGAAAGCAGCGGCGAACCGGCCTCAAAGGACCAGCCCGCCGCAGCGCCTGCATGATAGACCCTTCTCGTCCATTTTAGCTGCTTGATGCTGCGCGCATATGCCGGTGGTGCGATTCCGAAACTGAATTTGCGTGGAACCTATAGCGCTTCGGCTCTCTCGACCGGAGGGCGGCAACCCGCATCCGTTTGCCGCGCGTCACACCGCGCCGCCGACCTGTCCTCTTGTTGCGCGACCGCGACCGGCGCGACGCCACTTTCTTCTTGCGCTTTCTGCTCCGGGTGGAGCGGGTGAGCATCTTCTTGCTCGACGCGTGCGTGACGGGCTGCGTCTTGAGGACGTCCGATGCAATGGCAGCCGCAACTTGCATCTGCGGCTCTTCGGCGGTGACATTCTCTGTTACAGTCGCAGTGTCGATTTCGGCGACCGGCGCGTTCGGAATGATTTCGGGCTCTGGCCGGGAAGCCTTTTTGCTGTCGTGCTCTTCAATAAGGATGGCAAGGTTCGTTTTTGGCTCGATGACCGCTGCAAGCCTCGTCGGTGCGAGGCTTCGAGCCTGAGGCGCTTCCGCAACAAGGTACTCGTGGCTGGGCGTCGAAAAGACGCGCGATGTTAACGGCGCCATCAACGACGTGGCAGACGCCTGCAACGCATAGGCCACGGCCATGCCCTTTTCGGCTTCGTCAACGCTTGAGTATTCTCCGATGTCACCGGGCACGTGCGCATAGTTGCGGAGCTTGGAGTACTTGGCCTCCTCGGGTTCTGGAGCCTTCACGACCTTGACACGTAGCTTGGCAACGCCCTTGCCTTTGAAACCCAACTTTTCCGCGGCGGCGACAGAAAGATCGAGCTTGCGATTCCCGTGATAGGGACCCGCATTGTTGACGCGCACGACGAGTGCGTGCTTCGTCTCGGGATTCCATACGAGCAGCGTCGTGCCGTCGGGATAGATGGGGCTTGCGGTGTTATCGGGTCGATCGGGACGAAAGCGTTCTCCTGATGAGGTCAGCCCACAGGGGTTGTAGCGATCGCGGGTACAGTCGTCGTAGTGCGACGCCTCTATTGATTGCTGGAGACCGACGAGCGAGCGCGTCTCTTCGATCGTCTTCACCCGGTGGCAAATCCCATGGTAGCAATACGTCGAGCCGGGCGTTTTCGCCTCGGCCTGTGTTGCGATCCTGACGGGTAGCGCCATCACAGCGAGCGCGACAAGGCTCAATGCGAGGCAGCCGAGGCGCATATGCTTCGCCCGGCGAAAAATGCTAATCACCATCACTCACTCCACGATTGTTATTGATATGTATCGGCGCAAACACTGCGCACGCGGGTCCTAATCCCGTGTGGGCATGCCCCAGCGCGCGGCAAGCAGCAGCAAGAAGCGAGGATTGAATGACAATGCGATGCGTGAATGCGTCGCATCAGAAGCAGGGCGCTTGCGCCTCAAAGGAAGCGCTTAACCTTAAGCTCAGCAGTCAAGCTTGTTACTGCCGCTTCAAGGCGCTTAGAATCGGTGGAACGTAAAACAAGTTGTGTTATCGGACCCGTCTGCATGAACGACGGGTAGCTGCCCATTGAAACATCCGGATACATTTCTTGATGCGCGGCGAATAGATCTGCCACATCACCTTCGGCACGCATGAGTTTAATTGTTGCGGTCTGGACTCTATTCCCTGTCATCAAGTTTGGCATCACATCGTCGAGCATGACCTGCATCACGTCTGGTATGCCTGCAAGGACGATGACGTTGTCGATCATGAAACCAGGTGCGACGGAAATCGGGTTTCGAATGAGCGACGCCCCTTGAGGAATGCGCGCCATTCTTATCCGCGCCGGCGTCGCTTCAACACACCGCTTTGCAAAGTACGCGTTGAGAAGCGCCAACGCGCGCGCATCGATGTCAAGGCGAACGCCGAGTGCCTTGGCTACGCTTTCGGCCGTGATATCGTCGTGCGTCGGGCCTATGCCGCCAGTCGTAAACACGTAGGTGTAGCAGCCGCGTAGTGCGTTGACCGCATCGACAATCTCCGCCTCGTCGTCGGCAATGATGCGCACCTCTTTCAACCGAATGCCAACGCGCGTCAGATGATCGGCGATGTAGCCGATATTGCGATCCTTGGTGCGGCCCGACAGGATTTCGTCTCCAATCACTAAGACCGCCGCCGTGACCTCCCGTTCGTCACTCACCTGGGGCTCCATTTTTGTTCTTGTGCTGATTGATCTAGCACCGCGACCGCGCGCCGACGAGCTCGGGCAGGCGTCTTTCCAGCTTTGCATTGCGAAGTGCTTCGCCATCATTCTAGGTTTGCCTCATGCGATTCTCTTCCCCCCTTAAGCGCGGACGGCTCCTCCAGCGATACAAGCGCTTCCTGGCCGACGTGACCCTCGATACCGGCGAGACCATCACGGCGTCGTGCCCCAATACCGGTTCGATGTTGGGGCTCACCGCATCAGGCTCCGCGGTTTGGTTGTCCGAAAGCGACAGCCCCACGCGCAAGTATCGTCATACCTGGGAGATGATCGAGACGGATCTCGGCAAGGGTGCCTCACTCGTTGGCATAAACACGGGTCACCCCAACCGCCTCGTCACCGAAGCCATCGAAGGTCGGCGCATCCGCAAGCTTAGCGGTTATCAGTCTCTCCGGCGCGAAGTGAAGTACGGTGCAGCAAGCCGCATCGACATTCTACTGGAGGATACTAGTAAAGGCCGCTGCTACGTCGAGATCAAGAACGTGCAACTGATGCGAAAAGTCGGGCTGGCAGAGTTCCCCGATTGTGTCACCGCGCGTGGCGTTAAGCATCTCCGAGAGCTCACCGAGATGGTGGCCCAGGGCCACAGGGCCGTGATGCTATTCTTGATCCAGCGCAGCGACGCCAATCGCTTCAAGATCGCCAGCGATCTCGATCCTGCCTATGCCGACGCGTTCCTCCAGGCCGCTTCGGCCGGTGTAGAGGCAATGGCCTACCGTTGCCATATGAGCCCAGAGGAAATCGTACTCGATGCCTCTGTGCGCATCGAGACATAGTCGTTCGCCTTGTTGCATCTTGGGCGTGTTAGGCACGCGGGAGGCGTAGCACAATGTTACTGTAGACGGCGGCGGCAATACTGGGCCAGTGGAGCGGCGGCTTATTGCAGCTGCGTGGCGGTTTAAAAGCCGGCCACTGGCTAGGCTGATCTTTTCCGAATCGGGAGGGGTTAGCGGGGATGTATACCGTGGAGACGTAT
>JAAERO010000261.1 GCA_024230315.1 Hyphomicrobium sp. | reverse complement strand
CGCATCTATTCGCCTAAGATGCTGATGATAATATCTGAATCGGTAAGTTGGGCCTCTCTCTAACCGACTTATCTGGGCAATGCGGGTTAAGAAGAACTACGTCTTAGTCATCCCGCAAGGCGGTCTTCACCGGATGCGTACGGATGGTCCTGAAATTTGCCACCACTACCCCGTTTCATCCGACATTCCCCGGATGACACTGCATCGATGATGGAGTGTCATCCGGGGAATGTCGGTCAAGACCGTTCGAGGCGGTGCGATGAACGGCAGCGCTGGTGCCATCGAAGGCTGCTACTGGCAGGCGGACAGGGAAACAAGAGAGGTCTCGCCCGCCCTATCAGGCGATATCAAGGTCGATGTTGCGGTGATTGGCGGCGGCTTCACGGGGCTGGCGGCCGCCTATCATCTCAAGGTGGCCGACCCTGGGCTCGAAATCGCAATCCTTGAAGCGGAGACGGCTGGCTTTGGCGCCAGCGGACGCAACGCGGGCTTCGTCATGACGCTCTTCGGCGCCTCGGTCTCCATGATGAAGGCGCTGCACGGAAAAGAGCGGGTTCGCCAAGCGCACCAGTACATGGTGAGCGCAATCTCAGCGCTCGAAGCGATGATCGGCGAGCACGCCATCGATTGCGACTACGAGCGGACGGGCTTCCTCAAGATCGCGACAGCCCCTGCTTATATCTCGCTCATCCAAGACGAGATCGAACTATTTCAATCGCTTGGGATCGAAGGCTTTGAATGGCTAGACCGCGACCAGCTTGCCGCACGCATTCGCTCTCCCGTATTTCTCGGGGCTAGCTGGGAGCCTGGTTGCGGGCTTCTCAACCCCGTAAAGTGGCTAAATGCTTTGAGGCGCTTAGCTTGCGCGAACGGTGCTCGCTTGTTCGAGGGTACGCGCGTGAGCGAAGTGCAGCGCGAGAACGGCCGATATCGACTCACATGCGACCACTGAACGGTGTCGGCGGAGAAACTCGTCTTTGCGACGAATGCCTACACCCATCTCATCCCTGGCATGCGATCCAAGCAGCTACCGGCCTTCACTTACATTGTCGTAACAGAACCGCTGAGTGATAATCAGCGCGCAGAAATCCGTTGGGCTGGAAGAGAAGGGATCGAAGACGGGCTCAACTTCATGCACTACTATCGTCTCACGCGGGACGGTAGGATTCTCGCCGGCGGTGGCCCGGGATTCATTCCATTCACAGACCGCATGAACAACGATGCTTGCCCCAAGGCTTGGAGCCACCTGGAGCGTTTTATTGGCAAAACATTTCCGCCACTCCGCGGCATTCGCATAGCGCATCGTTGGGGGGCGCATTCTCTGCAACGTTAAATTTCACGCCACAGATCGGAACCCTTCACGGGGGAAGTGCGATCTATTCGGTCGGATGCACAGGGCACGGTGTGGCCATGACCCATATGAACGGCCGCATCATTCGCGATCTCGTTCTCGGGCGAAACACCGAACTCACCGATCTTTGGTTCGTGAACCGCCGCTCGCTCCCGTTCCCTCCTGAACCGTTTCGCGCAATCGGTGCGAAATCCGTTATGGCGGCGATGGCGCTTGATGATGGTGGTGCGATAGGCGCGGAGAGCAGCACTAGAGAGGAGGCTGCTTCGTGCCTCACGGCCTCAAGCCGGAACGGGGTCAATGTCACATATACCATCCGGCAGTCATCAAAACCGACAGGATTGACGCGTCTCGCCGGAAAGCCTGTACGCATCGCCCTCTTTGACCCCGAATGACATAGAAGGCCTTGCAAGAACCAACCATGCCCAGCATGCGTCTTTCCCTTTATTGCGTGGCAGTCGCACCACAGCAGAAGCTGCTGAGTCTGTTAGGATTCGCAGATTGAATCTCGTTGGGACCACGATGAAGACAGATTGCCCTTTGGTCATCATCCGCTGGCAAGACAGCGCGCAACCTATTTCCGCATGGAAGTATCTGTCCGACCTGCCCCGCACCCAGGCCATCGAGTGTGCGACGGTCGGCTGGCTTCTCAAGGACAATGATAACGTCAAGGTCATCTGTCAGAGCGTGGGCGATCTTCACAATCCCAATAACGCGCAAGCGAGCGGGATCATGACGATTCCCGCTCGTTGTGTGATTTCTATAGAGCGCTTGTCAGAGGAACGTAAACCTAGCGCCTCTGCTGAGACGGATTCTGATGGGATTGGCTCTGCTGAGATTGCCGATCAGGATTCCAATTCAGCACGGATGCGGCAAGTGTCTGGATCTCTTGTGGCGTAAGAGAATCCGGGTTTTGCAGCGCCCGTGATGCAATCGCAGAAACTTGCTGAGATGTACTCTGGTTTTGATTCTGGTTCTGATTTTGTGCCATGACGATATCTCACTCTAGGGCACCTCGAACAATGGCGCCTTTGGCTTTGTGGGTGCCGGCGGCGCGGCGTCAGGCGCGGTTGCGATGCTGGTCTGCCGCCTTCGCGGCGGCCTTTGCGTTACCCTCAGGCCGTCTTGCAACGCCTTGGACGCAATT
>JAAERO010000260.1 GCA_024230315.1 Hyphomicrobium sp. | reverse complement strand
GGCGCGAAAGCTCTCCCACCTAACAAGCTTATCGATCGCCTCAAGCCGATCACCTTTCTTCGACAGAAGCTCAAGCCGCCTGTCGGAATCGAAAAACCCAATCTGCGCCATCGTGCCCCGCCCGAATCAATCTGTCAGGCATCAGACTCGCATAAATCGGAGTAAGGGTTATTTTTCGAGGTGCCCTTATCTGCCGGGAACCTCCCGGACGTGGCGAGCGATTCCAGAAAGAACGATCTTGCTCTAGCCAAGGTTGATTTCGCCATTGACCACGTGGTTGAGGTCCGTACCTGAGGCGGTGAGCACCATCGTCACTTTGAGCATTCCTTTGCCGGCCAAATTTTGCTCGCGCACGATGCGCTCAATCTCCTGCTGCGAGGAGATGCCCACCTCCTTGAAAAACCGGCGAAGCGAAAGGTTGAATTGTTTGTTTTCCATCGAGGGGCTCCGTTGGACGTGGGGGTTGTGGCGCGAGTTTAGGTTTCGGCCTGCCTCGATACAAGCAGACGAGCATAATGGCGCCGTTTGAGGCGGGTAGGGGTGCCCTAACGGGAGCGGTGTGCCCAACGTAGTGTGGATAACGGGAGGTGCGTCACAACATGATAACTTGGCCCTGCTGGCGATACTTCAGGAGAACGGCTCTATGCGCAATACGATGGGTAATGATGCAGCTCGATGGATCGCATTCGCCGTGAGCTTTGGCCTCTTGGCCGTATGGGGAACGGTAGCTGCGCAGTCACCGAAACAGTTGTTCTCCACGGCGGCCAGTGGATCGACCAAAACCATTGATCACTTAGCCTGGGATGCGCTGCTCAAATCCTACGTTAAGCCAGGGCCCGACGGACTCAATCGCGTAGACTACTTGGCCTTCAAGGAAGGAGGGCACGGTGCGCTGAAGGATTACATCAGCACCTTGGGGGCGGTCGATCCGGCGACGCTTAACCGAACTGAACAATTCGCGCTGCTTGCCAACCTCTACAATGCCAAGACGATCGATATCGTCCTGGACAACTTTCCCGTCAAATCGATCAAGGACATTTCGCTCGGGGGCGGTTTTTTTGCTGCGTTTACTGGCGGTCCGTGGAAAGCCAAAGTACTCAAGATGAAGGGCATTGTGCTCAGCCTCGATGACATCGAACACGGAATCCTGCGGCCCATCTTTAGAGATCCGCGCATCCACTATGCCGTCAACTGCGCCTCGGTCGGGTGTCCCAATCTGGGTGTCGAGGCATTCACGGGAGATAAGCTGGTTTCCCAGCTCGATGCAGCGGCACGCGCCTACGTCAATCATCCGCGTGGCGCCAAATTCGGACAGGGCGGACTTGTCGTCTCCTCCATCTACAATTGGTACAAGAAGGACTTCGGCGGCAACGACCAAGGCGTCATTGAGCACCTGCGCACATACGCCGACCCCGACCTTGCACAAAAGCTTAAAGGCACCACATCCATCAGCGATTATGCCTACGATTGGTCGATCAACGACGCGAAAAAATGAATCCCTCAGGCCAGATACGTGGTGTCATTGCGGCAGTCGCGCTTTTGCTAGTGGCAGGCATTGCCGGTGTTGTTCTCTTGGGTTCGCCAACGACTACGGGCGGGCCAACATCGCTGTGGGCGACAATCGAGGACGTGGCGCGACGCTGGCCGGAGGTTGGTCACATCGCACCGGCGCAGGTGGCACGACTAGCCGACGACCGGAAAGTGGTGATCTTCGATGTGCGCCAAGACACCGAGTATGCGGTGAGCCATCTTCCTGGCACGATTCTTGTCAAGCCGGGCACCAGCCGTGCGGCGTTTCTTGACCTGTATGGCAATGACGTCAAAGGCAAGAGTGTGGTCTTCTATTGCTCCGTCGGCGTGCGTAGCTCCACGCTTGCCAGCAAAGTTTCCCGGGACCTTAAGGCGCGCGGCGCGGTAGCGGTCGACGATCTTTCTGGCGGCATCTTTGCGTGGCATGGGGAGGGCCTGCCGCTTGTGGATGCCAAGGGGCCGACCGAGTTTGTGCATCCATTCGATGGGTCCTGGGGAGGTCTCGTCTCGCGACAGGATTCGGTGCGCACCAAGCCCGGAAGTTGAGCAACGCCTTTTAAGCGGATTTGTATGAGCGCCACGCGGTGCGTGCGATGACCGAGAGGATCGTGACGCCTGCCAATAAGGACCCGCGCAGCGTTCCCGATATCTTTGATGCCCCGATGTGCGTGCGATAGCTCACGGGCACCTCCAGATACCTAAGGCCTATTTCGGTTGCCTTAAGTTGCATTTCAACGATCCAACCGAATGCCCGGTCATTGACGTCGAGGGATCTAAGAGCGTCGACCCGGATTGCGCGGAAGGGGCCAAGGTCGCTGCAGGTTGTTCCGCACAAGCTCCCGATGAGACGGCAGGCGAGCCAATTGCCAAAACGCTGTTGAGGTGTGAGTGCTCCCCGTTCCCGTTCTCCGTGCACGCGCGAGCCCACAACGAAATCAGAGCGGCCGGACGCGATAGGGTCGACAAGCGCCGCCATCTCTTGCGGACAATCGCTGTAGTCGCCGTCGAGAAAGACAATGATGTCGGGCGCGCGAAGCGCAGCGATGCCGGCCTGGCAGGCGGCACCGTAGCCGCGCTCGTGCTCGACAACGACGCGAGCGCTAGCCGCACGTGCCGCGGCTGCCGTGCAGTCGAGCGAGCCGTTGTCGGCGACGACAATGTCATCGACCCACGATGGTATATCGCCGATGACGTATCCGATCGCCTGCTCCTCGTTAAGGGCGGGGATGACGACGCCTACGCGTTTGCCGTTACGCATCTTTCCCTTTTTCTATGTTGGCCGTGCACCGAGCCGCTTGCGCACCGCCTCAAGGATAAGCGCGGCCCAGACGGGAACCCAGATGATCCAAACGACATACTGTTTGAACACCTGAGGTTCACCCACAGCCGCAAAGTAAAAGTACATATAGTAGAGCGGCACCGTGACTGTTAGCAGCAGAAAGCCGAACCAGGGTCGAAAGGCTAAGAACGGTGCAAACCAAACTGCATACCAGGGGAATTGCGCCGGAGAGAGAAGGACGAGAGCTGCAACCAGAATGCTCGCTCGGCCCATGAGATCGTTGGCGTCTCTGAGAGGCTTGATGCTGAGGGCCAAAGCAAGACCACCCAGGACGAGCGCAATCGGTATGCGCGTGACCCAACCTGTGGGCACGTCTGGCAGGTTGACCGCGTTGAGGAGCGTTGCCATTACGCGTTCAAGGACGGGAAAGAGCGCGCTGCTGGTCTTCCATTTCGCCAAGTAGGCGGCAAAGCCAGAGTCCGCACCCAATCCGCCAAGCAGAACCGGCGTCGCCCACAGAAGGATCAAACCGCCAAAAATCACCATGGCAGCAACCAATGACCGTTTTTGTTCGGTCAATGGCCGCAAGATTAAGGGAAGAAACAACACAGGCCAGATTTTCGCGCCGGCGGCGAACGCTAGACTGGTGCTGGCAAAGATCTGACGACCGCGTGCGGCGAGCAACAGGGTCATGAGAACGAGGGACAGCAGGACCGCTTCCATATGGGCGGAATTAAATAGCTCTTTGAGGACCAGCGGGTTCCACCAATAAAGGGAAGCCCACAATGGGGAACGGCCGGTCGCGCTCAAGAGCAACGCGATGAGAATGAGCGTGGCAATGTCGCATACAAGAATAACGGTGCGCCACGCGGTTAGGCTCCACGGTTTCAGGATATGCGCCAGTGCAAAGGCGCCTTGCGCTACAGGCGGGTAGACCGTCTTGAGCTCGGGGTGATTGATGCGCCGTGCGACCGGGCCGGCCTCCTCGGCGATGCTCCCAAAAGCGTTGGGGGCGTATGGTTGTCGTGCGGCATACGGTGAAAGCTCATATGGGTTGTGGCCGCTCGTCGTTACGGCCCCGTCCCACAAGTAGCGCTGATAGTCATCCTCAAGTATTGGCTCGCTGGCAAAGAGCGTAAGCCGCGCCACCAAGCCGACAACGATGATCGCAAGCATAAATAGGCGCACCGCCGCCGCGTCAGCGTTGAGCGACTGGGCGATCAGTGGTGGAAGCGCGAAGCAGAAGACGAGCCCAGCAAAGACGAGCCCTGCGACGAGAGTGGGTACCGGCATTTCGGCGACATCATAGTCGTAGCCGAAACGGGGCGACGCAGCCGTGAGGGCGATGGCAAACGCTATGAGTAGCAGGCCGAGCACAGCCCAGCCTACCATTACACTTTGCGGGGACATGACCTTATTTGCGTTAGCGCGCAGGTCCCCAGGACGAGGGATCAGTGGGACCCACGCGGAATAACGCACTTGCCTCTGTCGGCATCCCACACCGTCCCTTCTGGGCAGCTGCGCTCTTGGGCGGACGCCTTTAGGCTCAAACCGACGAATGCAATGGTTGCCAGAAGCGCAGCGAGGGTCTTGCTCATGAAATTCCCCCTTTTTGATGATTCCAAGTCTATGAGATGGACCGGATCGGTGTCTATTCGACGGCCGGGCCCGAGTGGTTACATTTGATCATAGGCTGATGCCATGCAGATTTGGATTGGCCCCGAGGCTGGTTGCACGGGGCCATCGGCATCGTTATCAAACGTGCATGTACTTTGGGCCCCGGTCCAAAGCCCCGAAGAGCCTCATAGAGCGCTACCTAAAATGGAAGAACTGAAGCTAATTGCCCTGGACGCGGAAGATCTGCGGATCCTTTCCTGCCACCTTCAGGATGCTGTGATCCGGGTGGGCGATATGGCCTATCTGAAGGAAGGCATGCGATTTGCAGCGATCGCCAACCGGTTCGACTGGGAAGGTGCGGTTAAATCCAAAGATGACGAATTCCAACGCCGCCGTACCGGATTGCGTTTCGAGCGCGTCAAGTCGGCCCAAGTGCAAGGCATCGATCTGAAGAAAAAGGACAAGGTGCTGGTGTTGCTGGCTGTGGCGTTCGAACCAGGTGACGAGCCGGAAGGCACACTGACATTGCATTTCGCCGAGGGTGGTGCGATCCGGCTTGGGGTCGAGTGCATTGAGGCGGAGCTGCGGGACTTGGGTGCGATTTGGAGCACACAACACAAGCCCGAGCACGCAAGTGACGATTCGTCTACGACGTCCTAACAATTTCCAAGGGAGACGGCCGCACTGGCCGAATACGATATGCCGAAGCGGCTAAGGACGGCAGACCCCGGCTTTGAAGAGGCGTTTAAGGTGTTCCTCACGGAGAAGCGGGAGGCCTCGACCGACGTGAATGCGGCCGTGGCGGAAATCATCACTGACGTAAAAGCACGCGGCGACTCGGCACTGACAGATCTTTCGCACAAATTCGATCATTTCGATCTCGAAAAGGTGGGCCTGCGCGTTTCCAAGAAGGAGATGCGTGCTGCTTTCGACTCGTGTGAGAAAGAGTCCATCGCAGCCCTCGAGCTTGCCTGCAATCGCATTGCCGATCATCACCGGCACCAGCTACCAATCAACGAGCGCTATACCGATGAGCTGGGCGTCGAACTAGGCTGGCGCTGGACGGCGGTCGAGTCGGCAGGTCTCTACGTACCTGGCGGGCTTGCTTCCTATCCGAGCTCCGTGCTCATGAACGCGGTCCCCGCCAAGGTGGCGGGCGTGGCGCGTCTGGTCATGGTGGTGCCTGCACCCAGGGGCAAGCTAAATCCTTTGGTGCTGGCCGCCGCGTATCTGGTCGGCTTGGAGGAAGTTTACCGGGTTGGCGGCGCGCAGGCCGTGGCTGCGCTCGCCTACGGTACCGAAACCATCGCACCGGTGGCCAAGATCGTAGGTCCAGGCAATGCGTACGTCGCCGCCGCCAAGCGCCAGGTATTCGGCACTGTTGGCATCGACAGCATTGCTGGGCCGTCAGAGGTTCTCGTTATTGCCGATAAGCACAATGATCCCGACTGGATCGCGGCCGACCTGCTGGCGCAGGCAGAGCACGATACGGCTGCGCAGGCGATCTTAATGACGGACGATGCTGATTTCGGGCGTGCGGTCGAGGCAGCAGTGGCGCGTCAGCTGGAAAAACTACCGCGCGGCAACATTGCGGGTGAGAGTTGGAACGTGTTCGGGGCGGTCATCGAGCTTGCATCGCTCAACGAGGCACCGGAACTCGCCGACAGAATCGCGGCAGAACACGTGGAGATAGTGACTGAGGACGCGGAGGGGTTATCGAACAAGATCCGCAATGCCGGCGCTATCTTCCTTGGAAAGCAAACCCCTGAGATGATCGGCGACTACGTTGCAGGTTCCAACCACGTGCTGCCGACCGCGCGCAGCGCGCGGTTCTCTTCTGGGCTCGGGGTGCTCGATTTCATGAAGCGGACTTCGTTGTTGAAGCTCAACGGTGCAGCGCTCGCGGCGCTTGCACCGGCGGCTATGGCGCTGGCCAGTGCTGAAGGCTTGGACGCGCATCGTCGCTCGGTCGAGATTCGGCTCGAGGGGGCGGCGCAAGTTACGCCATGAGCGAAGCAGAGACGCCAGCTGAGGACAGCAAGTCCAAGCTTGTCGCGATCACGCTCGACGAAAAATCGACTGCGACTTCCAACCCCAATATCGAGCACGAGCGCGAGGTGGCGATCTTCGACATCATCGAAGGCAATTCGTTTGCTCTGGAAGGACGAGAGGATGGTCCCTACAAGCTGGACCTTGCGATCATTGAGGACCGGCTCGTGTTCGCCGTTACCAACGAGGCCGAGGAAGCACTCATTACGCACATGCTTTCGCTGACACCGTTGAAGCGGATCATGAAGGACTACTTCCTCGTGTGCGAGAGTTACTACGAGGCCATACGCACCGCACCACCCTCGCGCATTCAAGCGATCGACATGGGGCGGCGCGGTTTGCACGATGAGGGAAGTCGCGTCTTGCTGGAGCGGCTCGCCGGCAAGATCGTGGTCGATCTCGATACGGCACGACGACTTTTCACGCTGATCTGTGCGCTTCACTGGAAGGGTTAGCCCTCATGTCTCGCCAGGTAGCGGGCGGTAGCCAGGCGGATATACCCGGCCTTGTAGGTACGCAAGTCGGTACCGCGCCGTGCGAGCTGCCGGGTGCGGTGCTTTTTGCCTGCACCATGAATGCCGTGCGATCGGTAATGGCGGCGGCAATCCTGCGCTACCTTGCGGGGACGAGAACATACGTCAGATCGGCAGGCGTGCGCGCAGGCGAGCCTGATCCCTTTGTCACCATCGTCATGGACGAGATCGGCATCGACGTATCGCAGCACGACCCGCACACCCTGCAGGATCTGCAAGACACGTCCTTCGATCTCATCATCACGCTGTCGCCGGAGGCGCATCACCAGGCACTTGAGCTAACGCGCACCATGGCCGTTGACGTGGAGTATTGGCCGACGCTCGATGCAACGATGATGTTAGGGCACACTGGCCGCGAGCAAATACTGGCGTACTACCGCAGCGTCCGCGACCAACTGTTTGAGAAGATCAAACGGCGCTTCGGCTTCGAGGGCGGCCAAACCGTATAGCGCACTTGTTACGCAGCGTCCCGCGGCGGAGATTGGCGCTCGCCCACGAGATACCACGTCTCTTGCGCGCCAAGACCTTTGATGTCGACGTATCCTCGGCGCTCGAATTCAAACGCGTCACCAAGCTTTTCGTGGCATGTCGGGCAAATGAGAATACGGCCGGGAGTGGCGAGGCCCTCCACCCGGCTCGCCAAATTCACGGGATCGCCCCATACGTCGTAGCTGAATTTTCGTGTGCCGATAACGCCCGCCATCACCGGCCCGGAGGCGATCCCGGCGCGTATATTGATATTGAGGCCTGACTCCGCACGCAGCTTCTTGATGTAAACGAGCATGTCGAGTCCCATGCGCGCCAGCCGTGCGGCATGGTCGGGAACCGGGTCAGGCAGCCCTGCGACAACCATGTAGGCATCCCCGATAGTCTTGATTTTCTCCACCCCATGGTGAGCCGCGAGCGCGTCAAATTCCGACACGATTTGGCTCAGTAGTTTTACGGTCTCATCCGCGCCAAGTCCGCGCGCCAAGGAAACGAAGCCCGTGATATCGGAGAACATGATCGAAGCGTCGTCGATGCTGTCAGCGATGACTGCACCAGGACGGGCCTTTAGGCGCTCCACAATGGCGTCGGGCAGCGTGTTTCGTAAGACGGCATCGGTCTCGGCTTTGGCGCGCTCGACCAGACTAAACGCATACCAGACGCACGCCGCGATAATTATGACGGTTGTGATTGCTCCCTGCACGTAAAGCGCGTCCGCCACGGGCTGCTCGTGGGGTGCGACGCGGCCCTCGGCTGGAAACCAGAACCAGACGCACAAATGCAGGATCAAGCCGAGGAGGACGATCGTGACAATGAGCCAGATGCGCTTCAGACCAAATATGACGAAAGGGGCGGAGGCGGCGACGAAATATTGGAGCTGTGTGCCAGCCTCGCGGCTGAAAAAATCCCCAAACCCAATGAGAGCGGCGTACTCGGCACCTACGAGCAGGAGGCCGCCTGCCATGTCGTTTATGCGGTGTGCCAGCGGTACCATGAGGGCAGCAACAACCAGCGCCAAATTGAGGAAGATCATCGGCGCGTAGGTTGTAAAGTCCTGTACCGCCTGTTGGATGGCATAGATCAACGTCGTGATCGCAATCAGGTAAGCGACCATGTTGAGGATCTTGAGCCGGCGTCTGGTATCGGGTGGGTAGGACGCCGTTCCCGCATCGGCGAGACGACGCAGAATAGCGCGCGCGCGCCGCACCACGGGCCTATGGAGCACGAGCTTGAAGCGCGCGCCCAGCTCGGAACTGAGTGTTCGAAAGAACGGCACAGTTGGCAATTGGCGGATCGCGCGCATGTGTCCCATTTCGCAGGAGTGCTGGTCCGATCTTAACCTAGGGCGCGGGGCGCAGTTAAGGGAAGATCCCTTGAACCGTTCACTCTGCCCCGGCGATCATCTGCAACTCCTCCAAATCACAAATAATGCGGGTCCCGTCGCGTTTTAGAGCGCCACTTACTTCCAGCAGCGACAGTGCCGTATTGACCTTCGGCCGGCTGGCACCAATGAGCAATGCGAGCTCGCTCTGTGACATGGGCAAGTCAATTTCGACGCGGCCTTCCACGCTATCAGGGGACGTCTGACGTGCGGCGGCCAGGAAGAAGCGGGCAAGACGGCCTTCAATCGGGTAGAGCGCAATAGCTTCCAGCTGCTGGTCGGCTTCACGCACGCGCGAGCATAGGAAGCCGATGGCGGCATCGCCCACGATGGGGCGCGTGTCGGCCAACCGTTTGAAGGATGACTTTAACAGGCTGAGCGCTGTGACTTTGTTGACGGCCGTTGCGTCCGCCGTGCGAGTTCCCCCATCGAGCATGGCGATCTCGCCGAAAATAGCCCCAGATTCCGCGTGTGCGAACGACAACTCGCGGCCCTCCGCGCTGAGCACGGAAAGCCGCACGCGACCATTGACGACCAGGTAGATTTCGCGGCCCGCATCGCCACGGGCGAAAATAACTTGGTTTGCTGCGAAGTTCACCTCGCGCATCTCGTCGGCCACCGCGCGCTGGTCGGCCTCTTCGAGCGAGCCGAAAAGTTGGGTGTTGCCGAGCAGTTCGACGATGGCGGTCTTGTAAATCATGGCAGATCCTGTCGGCGTGATCGCGTGGACAATTTAGCCCGAAAACGCGGCTCCGTGGCAACGGTAGGTAGATCTCTTGCTTTTCGAGGGCGGCCTTTGCATTGTCTATAGGGCACCTCGAAAAATAACCCATACTCCGATTTATGCGAGCCTGATGCCTGACAGATTGATTCGGGCGGGGCACGATGGCGCAGATTGGGTTTTTCGATTCCGACAGGCGGCTTGAGCTTCTGTCGAAGAAAGGTGATCGG